>JAAFHO010000241.1 GCA_013297575.1 Chitinophagales bacterium | reverse complement strand
TTTTTGATGTAAAACTTTTACCACAGGAACGATTGTATTTGCTCACAACAGCAGTCATCAAATTATCCTCCAATTCGGGTATATCTTTCATTTTGGCCGCCGGGCAGTCAAGGAAGAGCGACTGTAAAGTGCCATAATAAAACCGACGAAAAACATAATCGCCTTGCATCAGGCTCTTGGAAAATGTAACCGTATCGGAATTTAATATTTTTTTCTGTAGATCGCTATCGGTGCCTGCTACGGTATTTATGACCAAGGTAAGTGGTTCTAACGGCAGGTCATTTTTCCTAACGAACAAGGCATAGTTAATATCAGATACATACAGTTTGAATAATTGTATTGTACCGGGTTCGATGAGGCGAAGAAAACGTGTTTCTACCATTTTTTTGGTATTTGCGCTTTCGTTTAAACCCATTCTGAAAGGTACTGTAAATGATGTAAATGTCTCACGATCGCCTAGCCCAAAGCCTCTTATATCTTTGGGCAAAAAGGTTGCTGCAGCCTCGGTACTATTTTTTCTAAACAACACCTGTTTTGAGAGCGCCTCATTTGGTTCATCCAAAATTTCGCCGCGAAGGGTGTCGCCCGCCAGCGTAATGATAAAACCTTTGGTAAAAATTTTTTGCGCACCAGCGCATGTTGCACCGCACAGCAGCGCAAGTAGTAGAAAATACTTGGTCATAAAAAGTTGATTGTAGTGATTATAAAATGTAATATTTACACGTTTCTAAATTCGATAATTCAATTGTATCGCCAAAAAGTGTTCGTAGAGCGAATTTGCATAATTAGTACCCTGTTTTCCGGGTTTATACAAGAAGTTCAACGCACGACTGTAGCGGAAAGTCCAACCCAAGTGGCGATTCATGTAAATGGTAGCACCTAAAGCGAGGCAAACACTATGGATATTCAAATCTTCTAAGGCCGCAGAAATACCATAACCGTCTTTAAATTTATCTTGATAACCTAACAAACGGCCATAAGTCACACCCGCATTGAACGAAGCGCGGTACCAATCCGACTTATTACCCTCGCCCGCTACCAACCAATCGGAATAATGCCATTGCAAGGGTACTTCCACGTAGTTCAATGTGGTACTAAAATAAGGGAAGTATTGTGGTTGATTTCTACAGCCACGTTGGGTAAACAAGAATTCTATACTAGCAGATTGCTTGCCTTTCAAACGGGCAGCCACTCCTAGTCCGCCCTGTAAGCCTACTTTGTGGTAACCAGCAGATGCATCCCCATCAATTTGGGATGCGGTGAGACCCGCAATGGCCTTGGCCGAAAATCGCGCCTGACCTTGGGAAAAATTAATTTGTCCTAAAAATAAAATACAGCACAGCAGAAAATTGCGGTACTTTTGCAGGGATAATGGATTGGCGAGCATTCGCATGGATTGGGTAATTTTGTGTAAAATAATGAAATAGTTTATTGTCTTTATGCAAAGTTACGCAGGTTTTTTAAATCAAACCCCAAAACTCGAAATTCAATACTAGAAAATGCGCTTTACACAAGGAACGCTCAAGAAAATAGAAGCCACTTTTGTCGAAATTGGCTATACCATCCGCTACGAAAAAGGCAATTTTCAAAGTGGCTATTGTCTCGTCGAAAATAGAAATATTGCGGTAGTAAATAAGTTTTTTGATACAGAAGCACGGATCAATACCCTGCTGGATATACTTTCAACCGTAGAATATGACGAGTCTAAACTACCGGAGGAAACCCTGACCCGCATCAAAAAATGGCGCAAAGCACTCGACGACGATCCATCCGACGATTCAACACCCAATCCACAATAACTTGAAAATTACTTTACTCGGCACAGGTACCTCTCAAGGCGTTCCGGTCATCGGCTGCCAATGCCCAGTTTGTATTTCCACAGACCCACGTGATAATCGACTGCGCGCCGCTGCACTGGTATCGGATGGCGAAACCAATATTCTAATCGATCCAGGCCCCGATTTTCGGCAACAAATGCTCCGTGCAGGCGTGAAAAAACTAGACGCGATCGTCATTACCCACGAGCACAACGATCACGTGATCGGTATCGACGATGTACGGCCTTTTAATTTTTCTTCGGGTAAACCCATCACAGTATATGCGCTGCCGCGTGTGGCCCAAGATTTAAAAAATAGATTTCAGTATATCTTTGGAGAGCCTATTCCGGGTTTGCCACGCATTGAATTGGTGCATATTGACCAAGAAAGCGTCTTTACCATTGAAAATATTACAATTCAGGCCATTGGTATTTTGCATGGCCGATTACCGATTCTGGGGTTTCGATTTGGCGATTTTGCCTATATTACTGACATGAAAACCATTTTCCCCTCGGAAAAAGAAAAATTGAGTGGCGTACAATACCTGGTTGTCAATGCACTACAAGAAGAATACCATCCTACCCACATGAACCTTGAAGAAGCGTTGGACTTTGTGGCTGAAATTCGCCCTGAGAAAACATGGTTGACACATACCAGTCACCTCATGGGGCGGTATAAAGACGTTGAAAGTATTTTGCCACAAGGGATTTATATGGGTTATGATGGATTGGAGATTACGTTTTCCAAATAAAAATTATATAAAAAACATGACAAAAGCAGTATATGTTATTGATGGTTGCCGTACCGCAATTGGTAATTTTGGAGGGGCATTAGCCGCCGTTCGTACCGATGATTTGGCTGCCATTCCGATCAAAGCACTTATGGAGCGTTATCCGGAAATTCCATTAGAAGCATTGAATGATGTTATTTTGGGCTGCGCCAACCAAGCCGGCGAAGACAATCGCAATATTGCTCGAATGAGCTTGTTGTTGGCGGGGCTTCCAGTTACTGTACCTGGCGAAACCGTCAATCGACTATGCGCTTCGGGTATGTCGGCAGTGGTGCAAGCCCGTCGTGCCATATTAGCAGGCGAAGGCGAATTGTTTATTGCCGGGGGCGTAGAAAATATGTCGCGCGGGCCTTGGGTCATTTCCAAAACCACTCAGGCATTTGGTACCGATGCCAAAATGTACGATAGTAGTTTTGGCTGGCGGTTTATCAATCCAAGCATGCAAGCCCTGTATGGCACCGATGCCATGGGCGAAACTGCCGAAAATTTGGCGGATCAATACCATATTAGCCGCGAAGATCAAGACCAATTTGCCCTTTGGTCTCAAAAGAAAGCCGCTCACGCCCAAGAGACAGGCCGCCTAGCCTTAGAAATAACACCCGTACTGATCCCACAACGCAAAGGTGATCCCATCCAAATAAATACGGATGAATTTATTAAGGCTGGTACTACGCTCGAGGGTTTGGCCCGACTAAAACCAGCATTTCGTAAAGAAAACGGCACCGTTACGGCTGGTAACGCCTCTGGGCTGAACGACGGTGCAGCAGCCGTCTTAATTGCTTCCGAAAATGCGGTAAAGCAGTACAACCTTAGACCCATGTCGCGCATTATGAGCAGTGCGGTAACGGGTGTAGAGCCACGCATTATGGGAATAGGCCCCGTTACGGCTTCACAACTGGCACTACAAAGAGCAGGGCTTACCCTGGCCGATATGGATATTATTGAACTCAATGAGGCATTTGCGGCGCAGTCCCTTGCATGTACGCGTGCGTTGGGGCTTTCCGATAATGATCCACGGGTCAATCCCAACGGCGGCGCCATTGCGCTCGGTCATCCACTCGGAATGTCGGGCGCGCGTATTTTGTATTCCGCCTCCTTGGAATTGCAAAGAACAGCCAAGCGTTATGCCTTAGTCACCATGTGTATTGGTGTAGGACAAGGTTACGCTGTGGTATTAGAAAATGTTATCTAGGGTGGGATTGGTTACTTGCCAATAATATCGTACCTTCGCCAAAATCACATACACGCAAACTCGCTTTATGCTAGACCTTCACACCCACCACAACCCCACCTCTGAGCACGTTACGGCCATTGTTAATCGTAGTTTTGGTCGCCCATACCCATCTTCGCCGTTGTATTCGGCGGGTTTGCATCCTTGGTACTTATCCGAAGAAACGATGCCAGAAGCACGCGGTTGGTTGATGGCGCAAGTAAAAGATCCAACTTGTAAGGCTGTAGGCGAAACAGGCTTGGATAAAGCTTGTAAAACCGATTGGGATTTGCAGATGGAAGCATTTGAATTTTGTGTAGAAACGGCCGTCGATGCACGCAAACCCTTGATTATTCATTGTGTCCGTGCGTTTGAAGAGGTACTTGAAATGAAAAAGAAATACGGACGAGCGCATGAGTCCGTCCGTTGGATTTTTCATGGTTTTAATAAGAACCCCGCCGTAGCGGAAATGTTGCTCAAAGCAGGTGCGTATTTGTCGTTTGGAGCAGCCATATTAAATAGTAAAAGTCCTGCAGCGCAATCTTTGCGCATTTGTCCGGATGATCGTTTTTTCCTAGAAACAGACGATCTCGAAAATGTAGATGCCGAAGCGATTTATGAAGCCGCAGCGGTAATTCGGGGCAAAGGCTTTGTGCCGCCGGCTTTATTTTAAGGATAAAGTTATTGTTTCATCCTTGCTTAATATTTTTTTTCCTGAAAATCCCAAACCTTGCCGTACATTTGCAGATGGAACTACACCGCAACACCGACCGCCCCAAGTTTTTGGGCTTTTCCCTTACTTTCGACGACGTTCTGCTCGTCCCTGCTTACAGCGAAGTATTGCCACGTGAAGTGGACATTAGCACACAATTTACAAAAGGTATTCGACTCCGAGCACCCATCGTATCCGCCGCCATGGATACCGTGACCGAACAAGGGCTGGCGATTGCTATTGCACGGCAAGGCGGCATCGGGATGATTCATAAAAATATGACTATCGATGCGCAAGCAGATCAGGTACGCGCTGTAAAACGTTCGGAAGCAGGCATGATCCTCGATCCGGTTACGCTTCCTCCGGATGCAACGGTGATCGATGCACGCGAACTTATGCGGAAGCACAGTATTGGCGGTATTCCCATTGTGGACAAAAACGATAAATTATTGGGTATCCTGACCAACCGCGATTTGCGCTTCGAGGCTAATCCAGCCCGCTTAGCCAAGGAGTTGATGACCAAGCGCAACCTGATTACTGCGCCTAAAGGCACTACCTTAGACCAAGCCCGTCAGATTTTGCAGCAGCATAAAATCGAAAAACTGCCTGTAGTAGACGATAATTACAAACTGGTAGGTCTTATCACCTATAAGGATATTATGAAAGGGGTGAATTTCCCGAATGCTTGTAAGGATTCTTATGGCCGTTTGGTGGTAGGGGCAGCAGTTGGGGTTACCGCTGATTTATTGGAGCGGGTACAAAAACTAGTCAATGTAAGCGTCGATGTCATTTGTATCGATACTGCACACGGTCATTCCAAAGGTGTATTGGATGGTGTAACGGCCGTAAAAAGCCATTTTCCCGATTTACAGGTCATAGGTGGTAATGTGGCTACTGGCTCAGGTGCGCTCGCGCTCGCAAAGGCCGGTGCTGATGCAGTTAAAGTAGGTGTAGGCCCCGGTAGTATCTGTACCACAAGGATCGTTGCCGGCGTAGGAGTGGCGCAGTTATCTGCTATCCACGATGCTTATGAAGCCTTGAAAGGCACAGGAGTTCCAATCATTGGCGATGGCGGTATCCGTTTTACAGGCGATATTGTAAAGGCTTTGGCCGCTGGCGCTAATACGATTATGGCAGGTTCGTTGTTTGCTGGCGTTGAAGAAGCACCGGGTGAAACCATTATTTTTGATGGCCGTAAATTCAAATCGTACCGTGGTATGGGCAGTTTGGCCTCTATGGAAAAAGGCTCTAAAGATCGTTATTTCCAAGATGTAGAAGATGATGTAAAAAAATTAGTACCAGAAGGTATTGAAGGACGCGTACCCTATAAAGGCACTTTACAAGAAGTGATGATTCAATATATTGGTGGTTTGCGTGCAGGAATGGGCTATTGTGGTGCACCTACCGTGGATGCCTTGCAGGAAAATGCGCAATTTGTACAGATCACAAACGCTGGTATGACAGAAAGCCACCCGCATAATATTATCATTACCCGAGAGTCGCCGAATTATTCTCGGGGATAAAAGGAAATGGCTGCCAACAGTAATGTTAGCAGCTATTTTCATCTTAAAAACGCTATAAAAAAATTATTTAATTTACAAAGCGTGCTTCAAATGTGCCATTTTCAAAATCAACATTGCGTTCATAAAGACCATCACCACCACTA
Organism: Chitinophagales bacterium; assembly: GCA_013297575.1. Lineage (GTDB taxonomy): Bacteria > Bacteroidota > Bacteroidia > Chitinophagales > Saprospiraceae > M3007. Next base: position 1,742 of record JAAFHO010000241.1, on the reverse strand, counting down.
AAATAAAGGGTATAACGGCCTTTTACAATCTTTTTTTGCCGATCAATAGTATCAATATACACCTTGGAGGTTTTCTTTTTACGTATCTGATAAGTGGCATCAATTTGATCATCTGTTACTAATGAATAGATACATAGAATATCCCTTTGTTCTTTACTCTCTATCACTTGATATTCCCCAACTTGGACTGGTATGTTGTTAATGCCTAATGATTCGCCAAGTATACCGTCATTGTCAAAAGTCCCGTATCCAATAGACATATAATTGGTATCGGGCGTAGCACCATAGGTCATATATCCAGCGTTAGCAGATGCTTCCCAAGCCACGCCATTTCGGTTACATTTTGACCAACCATATGCTTGGTTGCCTTGGTTATAATTGGGGAGCGGCATTAGGTCGGCTTTTTTGCAAGAAAAGACGGCAATAACGCATGTTATGAATAGAAGGAATTTTGACATGATTTAGTGTTTAATGATTGAAAGTGAGCGAATTACGTTTTTTATCAGCATTGAGTTACTTAATTATAGTAAATGGCTGCCAACAATAATGCTAGCAGCCATTTCCATATTATAAATACTATGATAGTATTATCTAATTTATAATACTCGCTTCAAAAGTACCATTTTCAAAGTCAACATCGCGTTCATAAAGACCTCCACCGCCATGAAAATAAAGGGTATAGCGGCCTTTTACAATCTTCTTTTGCCGATCAATAGTATCAATATATACCTTGGAAGTTTTCTTTTTACGTATCTCATAAGTGGCATCAATTTGATCATCTGTTACCAATGAATATAAACCAGTAATAACTTTGGTTTCATAACTCTTTATGACATCATATTCCCCAACTTGGGTTGGTATATTGGTAATGTCCAATGATTCGCCAAGTATGGAATCATTATCAACAGTCCCACATGCAATAGACATATAATTAGTATCGGGAGTAGCACCGTATGTCATATATCCAGCTGCAGCAGATGCTTTCCAAGCCACACCATTGCGGTCACATTTTGACCAACCATATGCTTGGTTGCCTTGGTTATAATTGGGGAGCGGCATTAGATCGTCTTTTTTGCAAGAAAATACGGTAATAATACATAATACGAATAGAAGGAATTTTGACATGGTTTAGTGCTTAATGATTGAGAGTATGAAAAGATAAAGTTTTATATAAAAAGATAGATCATCTACTGGAAGTAAAAATCTCTTACAAATGTAACGCAATAAAATGAGATTGAATAAATTTTAATACATATAATTTTATGTTACTTATTGTAAAATGAAACTATTGGTAATGGTAGAAATATAAAAAGCGATCACCAGCGATAATTTGAGAGTCCAACATACTCGTTGTTTTTCAGAAACATACAACTTTCAATGAAGTATTTTCCCTGAATTAATTGATCTGGCTAATCCAGTAACTCATGGTTAGTACTAATTATCAGGACATAATTAATTAATGTAAATGAATGTAGGTGTTTTTCGTCTATACATTTTTAAGGCGTATAGCAGTCGCTATACGCCTTAAAAATGCATTTATTCTAGATACTTAATAACTACTTCCAAGTACTACCCTACAACGCCTTCACCTCACTCACCAATTTCTGCAAAGTATCCTTAGCATCGCCAAAAAGCATTTTAGTACGGGCGTGGAAGAACAAATCGTTCTCAATACCTGCATAACCCGATTTCATACTGCGCTTCATGACAATTACATTTTGCGCTTCCCATACTTCTAGGAC
>JAAFHO010000240.1 GCA_013297575.1 Chitinophagales bacterium | reverse complement strand
AAGCGGGGCGATCGGCCTCCAATCGTAGTTTTAATCCCTCAAAATGATCGAGTAATGCGGTGTCAAATAGTCCTACATGATAACCACATTCGCGCATCACTGCTGCTGCATAGATGGTGCCATAGGGGGGGTATGGCTGCGCTGCACGCCATTGCTTGGCATCGAAAGGGTAAAAATAGGAGTGTGTAAATAGTATGCTGGAGGCCATTATTGGAATAATTAGGAATGCTCCTAATTTTAGGCAAAGATACTATGGTTTGGCTATAGAAATAGGAGTTGCGTCGAATTTTAACCGCTCTTGTACGTAAATATAAAAATATTTTTATTTAAAATTTGTTGTATGTGTTTGGCATACACTTTTTTTCTACCACAAAAGTTCGCAAGAGAACACAAAGGCGTAGAGTGACGCTTCGCTTGCTTTTTAGTTCAGAAAGGCGTGACGTACACTTTTTTTTACCACAAAAGTTCACAAGAGAACACAAAGGCGTAGCGTGTACGCTACGCTTTGTGTTCTCTTGTGTGCTTTTGTGGTAGAAAAAATGCGTAGAAACGAGAAATGAGTATTTTAAACTTTGAAAATACAGATAAAAGCAATTCAAAGTCAAAAAAACGATTGAAATAAATGACCTTACCGTTTTACCAATTTACCCCTTCCAATCACTGCATTTTTGTTTCTGATTTCATAGAAATAGATACCCGATGGCAGCCCAGTAGTACCGATCTCCAAGGACGAACCTGTGAAAGATTGGCTGAGTACTTGTCGTCCGGTCATATCTACCAAATTAAATAGTTGTAACCCATTTTGCGATAAATCGCCTATGATACGCACCTGTGCTTGTTCGTGCATCGGATTTGGCATTATTTCCACTTGAAGTAATGGTTGGCCGGGAACTGGTGTCGCACTGGTTAGGAAGTCCTTACCAATGGTGTGGAATGTTTCATTGGTGATCACGGGCTTATTATCGTCGAAATAGATGGCAGCATCATTACGAATTACGGTGCCGATGGGCAGGTTTTTGCGCTGTTGCACCGTAAATTGCACATAACCTTGCGATTCGATCAAATTGGCATTGCTGTCTGGCAAATTGATATTCGGGAATGTAAACACCACCACGCCATTGCCCTGCATGTCCCAGTCGTAAGCATGGCTACTGGCACCTGCGCGAACGGTGGTCGGATCGAGGAATTGTACCGGAATAGTGTCGCGTACTTCTACATTAAATGCGGTTGCCGTTCCTGTGTTTTGAAACCGTATAACGTATTCTAAATCAACATTTTGCTCGATAAAATGCTCCGCATTAATACCCGTTGGGAATCCGCGTTTGTCATTCGGATCAAAAGAATTCACACTTTCGGTACAATTCACATCGTACCAAGGATCTTCATCGCCCAAAGGATACGCATTGACAAATCCTAAACTCGTTTGTCCGCCACTTCCACAACCTTCTGCCCATGCCACAGGCGTACCTTGTCCTGGGTAACCTGGTGCTTGTTTGGCTTCCAAACGTAAAAAACTACCATCAGCAGGAACAGTTACCGTAGTGGAAGATCCAGCATTTAATTGGAAATTTCCGGGCATCATCAAGAGTACATTGTCTTCGATAACGATATATTCCAGTGGTTGTTCCATATTGCCCGACCCCGTATTGGAAATGGTAAAAATGACGCTATCGCCTACACATTCGGCCATAATTTCAATTTTTGAACCGTCCCATGCATCTTTATTCGCATTGCAAAGGCTATCGGGGTAAGCATAAGCCGATGAACAATAAGTGTTTCCCGGTGGCAGACCGCATGGAAGAAATACCTGTATCGTAAAGACAAAACTTTGATGAGCCGGCAAATCACCAATATTAAATGTATAAACATTACCCGTTTGCGAAGCCCAAGGAATACTACTGCTCCATACCTCCAAAGTGGAGTCGATGGTAACCACTACTGACGCATCATTGGCGGTGGCTGTACCATCATTGCGGACTTGTACCGTATAATCAGAATAAATACAAGGCCTCAACCAAGGAATACCGATAGAAGTATGCATTTCGGCACATGCCATTAAGGTATCGCATTGTACGCCTAGACTGTACTGCATATTTGGCGAAAATTGCTCAAATGGAAGCATTTTTTCCTGCGCGCAAGAGTAGTCGCATTCTAATAGTGTACCCGCTGGTGGTATAAAATAAATAAAACGCTGCGCAGCATTGGTAAATCCTGTAAAATTGGTAAAGGAATAATAGCCGTTGGCATCCGTGATACGCGTTTCACCATATGAATTATTGCCTTCTTGCATACTAAATTGGACCGTCCAACCTGCATAAACAATGGTTTCAAAAGAATCTTTTACACAGTCAAAATCGTAATCTTTGAACACATAACCACTCATACTATCGACAGGGAAAATATTATAGTGGATGGCAAAATTATTGTTACTGGTGGTGTCATTTGCGAGTACAGTGACGGCAATAGTATCCAAACAAGTGGTCCAAAGTACATTAGGTAGTTTTGGAAATACTTTATAATTGCCCGGTGCTAATGTAATATAATAATTCCCTGTTGCATCCGTAAGTGCGCTACCCATAACGATGCTGTCTTGAAATGCGTAAACAGATAGTCCAGCGGTGAGTGTATCCTTATCGCTGATACAATCGTTGTTTTCATCGTAACGCAATTGTCCCGAAACACCTGAATTGGTAAATACGCCATCTGCATTAAGCCGTGTAATCCAAGGAATGATAGGAGTTGTTTGCGTATTAGGCTCGTTCAAACCTTTTTCGCGCTTACCAGCAACGATATTTCCATTATCCGGTAAAGTAAAGAAATCGTTTCCTTTGTTATAAACGAGATCGGAAAAAATAATGCTTTTAACAATGTTTCCAGCGTTATCGAGGTAGATCAGTTTTGATTTGTCATAATTGATAGGGTAACTATCATCCACCAATAAGCGATACCCATTACCAGTAGGATCCAAATGTATGCGCCTGATTTGTAATAATTCAGTGGCAACATCATACGTTTTTTTAAAAACAACGCTACCCAGATTGTCCAGTTTGAGTATAAATTCGTTTTGAGTCGTGGCTGTCCTTTCAGTACCTGCGATCATCCAGCCACCATCGGGTGTTGCAATGGCATCTCGTACAGTAGAATAAATAGTGGGGGCTCCGTAAATTTTTTGGTCAATAAAATTACCAGCGGCATCGTAACGATTCATCCCAATTTGGTCAAAAGCATTGGGCGTTAGTTGGCCATCACAAAAGACGGTCAAATCGCCATTAGCAGCCGAAATCGTTTTTATAGGTCGAAGATTAGTCAAACCCGTAGTAATTAACCCTTGTTTAACGCCTTGGTCATTCACCAGTTTGAGGTAGCCCTTCGTTTGGTTAAAAGTAACACAAGTAATCCAATAATTACCATTTTGGGCATTCAGGATATTATAACTATCTTCAAAAAATCCAAATTCGGCCGTTTTTACCTCCGAAACCAAGTCAAATTGTGCATTAAATTTACTAAAAATACTCAATCGGTAGGGCGTAGTGCCGGGTGTATTATAGGTATTGGATATGATAGCAATACCGCCATCGGGCGTGAGGAGCATATCTTGCGGCAGTACGGAATTCCCTTGTGCGAAAGGTTTTTGCCATAATAATTGGCCATTGTCGTCAATTTTGATAAGATAGGCGTTGTTCGCACCACCAGTAAATTCTTGTACAGCAGCAAAATAGCCGCCACCAGGGGCCGCCAATATCCGCTTTGCCTCAACGGGGCTATTGGGACTAATAGTGGGATAAACGCGATCCCAACCTTGGGTAAATCCAGCGTACGCGCTGAGTAAAAAAACGATTAGCAATATGTAGTGTTTCATAACTATTTGTTCATGTTAGACTTGAGATAAAAAACATTAGATTGAATATCAAAACCTTATGGATATATATCTTGATGTTGTGGCTTGAAATTGTTATCGTTTGATGTTGTGATTGGGCATTGATATGAATTCATGGTACAAAAGTGCAGCGAAACACTACTGTCACAAACAACAAAAATCGACATTTGTCAAAAAGTAAAGTAGATAAATAAAACAATAATAAATTGATAATGAATATTTTATTTTATTTTAATCACGCTGTTTTTAAAATTTTATTTACTTTTGTAGCACAAAAATAATCGCTCATGGAGGATAAAAAGTTATTCGGTACGGTTGAAAAACTCAATGGCGTAGAAAAAAGGGAGTTCACCCGTTTTATTCAAAGTCCGTATTTCAACCAACGCACCGATATTATACGGCTTTGGGAATGGATTTTGAAGCAAAAACAAAAGACTTGGCAGCCGGAGCAAGGATTTGCGTATGTTTATCCAGAGACTGTTTTTGAGGATGCGCAATGGCGCTATGCGCAAACATTTTTACTTGCTGCGATAGAATCATTTTTAGCACAGCGTTCGTATGAGCAAATTCCATTGTTGTCGGATCTACATTTGGTGCGGGTATATCGTCAAAAAGGCATTACAAAACCGTTGTCTTATACCTTGCGTCGTGCGGAGGATAGGTTGGCAAAAATGCCGCACGACAATGAATTTTACTATTTTCAGTATCAATTAGAATGGGAAAAGTACGCAGCAGGTGAATCGCAGCACCGCACGGGCGATAATAATTTGGCTGCGGTAGGAAAGGCATTGGATATTTATTTGGTGAGTAGCAAATTGCGTTTGGCCTGTCTAACGGCATCGCATCGGGCTGTGTTTCAGGTGGAATACGATGCCGTTTTGCTGGGTATTTTGTTGGATTATGTGGAAAAAAGTCCTTTGAAGGAAATTCCTATTGTGGCATTATATTTTCATTGTTACCTAGCGCTTACGTCAGGGAGCGAATCGGATTTTAGGGCTTTTCGTCGGGAATTGGAGCAACATCCCGATTTGCCCGCTGAAGAAAGGCGTACATTCTTATTACTGGCCGTTAATTTTTGTATAAAACGGCTCAATACAGGAGAAAAACACTATATTCGGGAAGCATTTGGTTTGTATAAAGTTGGTTTGGAAACAGGCGTTTTGATTGAGCACGGTATTTTGAGCCGATTTGCATACAAAAATATAGTTGCTTTGGGTTTAATACTGGAGGAATACGATTGGATAAAGCGGTTTATCCCTGATTATGAACCATTTTTGGAAGAAAAATACCGCTCTGCTACCCGCGATTACAATATGGCGCGGTTGTTTTTTACCCAAAAGGACTATAAAAAAGCCATGCCACTCCTCGCCCGCGTGGACGAGACGGACTTGTTGCTCAACCTCGATAGCCGCGTAATGTTGCTCAAAATGTACTACGAAACCGCTGAATTGGACGCTTTAGATGCACTTTTGGCCAGTTTTCGGATCTTGCTGTTGCGCAAAAAAAAGGTGATTGGTTACCACCAACAGCATTACCTCAACACCGTGCGGTATATTCAAAAACTATCGAGGTTGAATAGAAACGATAAAAAATTGGTATTGGCTTTTCGCGACGAAGTATTGGGCAATAAAGCGGTGATAGAGAAGGATTGGTTGCTGGCGCAGGTCACCTAAAATTGGTAACCCGCTTTCACAAGTATATTTGGAGTAGGGCCTTCTACACCAATACCAATACTGAACTTATGAATGGCTTCTATATAAAGACCCAAAGAAGCACCCAATGGCCCTGTTTTATCGGGTTTAAAGGCATTATCTGCGTCGTAGTATTTATCGTATCCACTGCCGTATCCCAAAAGCAGGTGTATAAAAGGGCGAATTTTTCTACTTTCCTTGATAAAATAAAGGCGACCGCCTACGAGTAGATTCAAATTTCGGGTACTACCGCCATCGTGTCCAAAAAAATCATTGGTACGGCGATATTTCAAATTGGAGTAAGATACCTGTCCTTCCAATGAAAAAAGACCCGAAATTCTGTATAATGGATTGATACTGAAATGGATACCTGAAGAAGGGGCATCAAAAATGCCCATAGGATAACCTAAAAAAACAGCACCACTGAATGGGCGGTTTTGCGCTTGGCTGACTGAGGCTATCGCGAGTGTGAAAATCGCTAAGAAAATACTTTTTTTCATAATAAGGTCCAAATTATGGTTTTATTGGTGCTTAGGAATAAGTCAAATAGGGGTAGGATTCAACTTTAGTCTTCTTTTTTATTTGTCCGACCTGCTGATCCAGTTCCTTTGGTGCCGCCGGTGCCTCCTCCAACATCTGCGCGACCTGCTGATCCAGTTCCTTTGGTGCCGCCCGTGCCACCACCCACATCTGCGCGACCTGCGGATCCAGTTCCTTTGGTGCCGCCGGTGCCGCCTCCCACATCGGCGCGACCTGCTGATCCAGTTCCTTTGGTTCCGCCCGTGCCACCACCCACATCGGCGCGTCCTGTATTTTTGGTTGTTTTGCTTACAGGCTCTTGAGCCGCCGATGCACCACTTTTAGCGGGCGAAGTCTGTGCATTTGCATGCATACTGATCGTAAGTAGCGCAAGTGCTACAAAGTTTTTTAATAATTTCATGTTAATAATTTTTAATGTTAGTGAAATACCTGTAAGCGTTTATTTTCTACAGATTGCAAATAAGTTGACCTGCTCTTCCTCAAAGCGAATGGATTCGCAAGGCTTATCAAAAGCGGAATTTTGGAAAAGGTTATCCATATCTGCTTCTGTACGATGGATCAGTTTCCAATCAATAATATGATCCATAAAGGCTTTTTGAGGGTTTTGGGGGTGGAAATTACCAAAAATGACCCTTCCACCGGGTTTGAGCAATTGATGAGCGTAATTGCTGAGTTTGGTCACCAGTTGATCGTTGAAATAGTCGATTAATCCAATTGAGTAGATCAAATCTTGGGGAGGGAGTACAATTTTTCTTCTGCCCAAGGCCAAATAGATCAAATTTTCGCGGTGTAGTTCCATGGGTAAAGGCACTCGGAAAGCGTCTTTTCGATCAGAAACATAAGATAACGCCTGTAAATCAATATCAATCAAGGTAGTTTTTAGCAGCGAAGGGTCTTCCAACTGGGCATATACATCAAAGAGTTCGCGGGCTGGTCCGCAAGCAAAAACAGTAATATGGACGGGTGCGCCATTGGCTGCGGCTATCGTATTCAGGATTTCTTCAGTGAGTAATTTACGTCGATTTTTAACGGCTTTGACGGCAGGAGAATCAAGGGTTAATCTATCCAGTAACTCACCTGTGCGACCATTTCCAATCGCCAAATCATTATAGGCATTAGCAATGGTAAGAAAATCGCCAGCATAACCACGCGGTTTGGTATAGGATCGGTTCAGGAAATCGGTCATTAGGATATATGGTGCCATTTCCTGCTGTATTTTGTAACCCAAAGCATCCTTTTCTTGCTGCGTACCTGGTGCATTGTCACCGAGATGCAATTCCAGTTCTTGGATAATTTGGGAATAACATGCGGCTGTTTGGCGGGCATTTGCCTGAAACTGCGCTTCTTGTCGCTTGGTTTCGGCCTCTCTAGTTTTGAAAACGGCCGTTTTAAAGCCTTCGAGTGCCTGCATTAGGCTTTGGTATCGGGAGGCGGAAGCAGATGTTGATTGATCCGTATATTGTAAAGCATTTAGTTTTCCGGTGAGTAAACGCAACCTAACCGATAGTATTTGCAAAATGGCAGCATTAAAATCAGCCTGAAATGAAGGATCTATGGCCATTTTTTCTTCCACTTTTGTAAAAGACACCATGACCAACATACACCGTTCGGATGCTTTTACACAAGCGGAAGCCGGCAACTGCTCAATGAACGACATTTCGCCAATCACCTGTCCGGGGCCTACAATACCTATGGGTTTGTCGGGTGTTTCGGGATGATAAACGCTCATAATGCCTTCAATGAGTATATAAAAATGCTCAATGGGCAGACCTTCTTGTATCAATACTGTTCCTGCGGAAAGTTCCAGTTCTTGGCTTTCGTTTAGTAGCCATTCGCAATGGATTGGTTGAAGGTTAAAAAGCAAATCGAAAGCACCGTGGCGATTAATATTATTTTTTTGAGATGTACCGATCGAAATCGGTTGTGTTATTGCA
>JAAFHO010000024.1 GCA_013297575.1 Chitinophagales bacterium | reverse complement strand
TACCTATCTCGGTGGCGACGATTTCGATCGCGCTATTATAGAACATTTTTTGATTCAATTAAAAACTGATGAGAAAACATTGGAAAAGGAAAAAGAATACATGTCGGAGTTGAGGCTTTTAGCCGAAACAGCGAAAAAGGAATTATCAGCGCAGCCGCTTTTTAGTGGTACGATTCAAGGCAAAACAGTTACAATAAGTCGCACAGAATTTGAATCAAAAACGGCACATTTAGTTGAAAAAACCATCCAATGTTGTAAAAACGCCTTGAAAGATGCCGGTTTTACACCCGATAAAATAGATAAGGTAGTGATGGTGGGCGGTAGTACACGCATACCTGTTGTTAAGGAAACAGTAGGATCTTTCTTTGGCAAACCTGTTTTTGACCACCTTAATCCCGACGAGGTAGTGGCATTGGGTGCTGCCATACAAGCGGATGTATTGGCGGGTAACCAAGTGGATATTTTATTGCTCGATATTACACCATTGTCTTTGGGTATTGAGACTGTTGGCGGATTAATGGATGTAATTATACCACGCAATACGAAAGTACCTGGCAAGGCCGGCAGACAATATACCACATCGGTAGATGGCCAAAAAAACCTAAAAATTAGTATATTCCAAGGGGAGCGTGATTTGGTAGAGCACAACCGCAAACTTGGTGAATTTATCCTGCGTGGTATTCCGCCTATGCCTGCTGCATTACCCAAAATAGATATTCACTTTGTACTTAATGCGGATGGTATTCTGACCGTAAAGGCCAAAGAATTGCGTTCTGGCGTTGCGCAGCAGATTGAAGTAAAGCCCACGTACGGTATCAGTGAAGACGAAATGGGCTTGATGTTGCTAGATAGTATCCAACATGCGCAATCCGATATGAGTATGCGCGGTTTGTTAGAAGCCCGTAACGAGGCCAATAATATTTTGTTGAGCGGACAAAAATTCTTAGTGCAAAATACTTCCATATTGACACAGGAAGAAGTAGATACGACCAATACTTTATTGCAAAATTTAAAAAATGCTACGGAACAATCGGATAAAGACGCTATTCAAACAGCCATTCAAACTTTAAACGAATACACCACTCCCCTAGCCCACCGCGCAATGGATGCCAATATTGGAGCCGCATTAAAAGGACAAACCGTTTAGGAAATATGTTGATCCAGTAATTCCATCGACCAAGCTTGTGCTTTATCAGCAAAAAGCGCCTTAGTTTTTGCCCATGTGGATTGAAATAACTCTGAACTCCGGTAGGAATTCAAAGCCGCTTCTGAATCCCATACACTTAACGTAAAAAGAATATTTGGCGCAGTCGTATCGCGAAGAAGTTCCATGCTTTGGCAACCTGGAAAGGCGCGAATTTTACTTTTACTTGCTTCAAAAACATCTTGGAGAAAGGTTTCTGTTTTTTCTGGCTGGAAGGTCATCTTTACAACGCGTTTGATCATAATTTTTTATACGGGTTTTGTTTCACCAACATGATTTGCTCGTAAGCCTCTTTAATTTTTTGAAATTTCTCTTTAGCATGCCGCATCGTATCTGCGGAAGCACCCGTTGCCGATACTTTATCGGGATGCCAACGCATGGCCAATGTTCGATACTTTTGCTTAATGGTATCCAAGGAATCGCTCGGTTTTGCTTCTAAAATAGCATAATGCGGATCGAGGGGAGAAAGGGGACTTTGTTTAGGCGGTGCTGTATTGTAAAAGCGCTGCTTGATGCGATCATACTGTATCCTACTGATTCGAAAAGTATAAGCCGCGCGGAGCAGGAGTTCTTCTTCGCGTGGGTGCAGCCGACCGTCAGCAGCAGCGATGGAAAAGAGCAGATCCATCATATTATTTACCTGATACCGTTCTTTGCCAAATGCCTCATTAAATGCCGCAGCATACCGTTCAAACGTCTCCGAAGATTCTTTGGCTTGATTCCATATCCGAATGGCGTCTACCCTACCTTTATCATTGAGCCTGAATTGATTACGCATTAAGAGATCCACGTGGTCGCGCTCCAGTTTATTGACGGGACCATCTGCTTTTGCCAGTTTTGCGCCCATAGCCATCACATGAAAGATAAACCGACCTTGTTTTTGGCGGTATTCGCGGTATTCGCTTTCCTCGTCATTGCGCTCATTAGGAGCATCCAAAAAATAATGGCCAATTAATGCGCCACCAATAAAACCAGTCAGGCCGCCCAGAGGCAGCCCAATCAAATCGCCAATGAATATTCCAGCGATTCCTGTCCATATTTTACCACGCCACTGCATTAGTCAAATAGATTATCGTATTTATTAGCGGCCTTCACTTCCTCCTTGATTATCTCAGGCCGAGGTTGGTTCAAATCAAGCGCTGGCTCCACTTTAGTTGCGCCACGTGCGGGAGGTGCGGTTAAAAAAGTACCGCTTTTCTCCCACTCCTCCAAGAGCCGCAAACCATCCTCTTCAAATACACCATTTTGAAGATCAATAGAGGCCATCAAATTACGGCTAGTATCCATAAATCGTTCCATTTCGCCAACTTTCATACTTACTTCATCGGCCAAAGCCTCTGTTGCTTGGTCAAAGAGTGCGCGTTTATCTGGATCGCCTTTAAGAATATTCATTGCGGAGCGAATAGCAGAATTACTGGTTTTAATGGCTTCGTATTCCTGCACCCTGATTTGCACTTGATCGCGGGTATCTTCGAGCATGATCTCCGAGTTTTCATACATCCGTGTGAGCATACGGTAGAGTACATCCATTTTTTTAAGGAGCACATCGTATTTCTCATTGGCTTCCTGCAACCGGCCTGCTTTACGAGTTGCAAGGGTAACATTCTTCTCATCGTTACTCTTTTGCGCATGCGCAGCCAATTGCATTTGCTTCTTTATTTCCTGATCATTTGCATTATAAGTACCTTGCAGGGTACGGATTTGGCCACGCAATGCACCAATTTGCTTACTCATTTGGCGCAAGTTTTTCTCCAAATCTTCCATATAGGATTTAAGGATAGCAATAGGGTCAATCTCTACAAAAACACCTGTTATCCAGCGCATCACAGATTTATACGCGTACCAAATCAGGTTACGCATCTTAGGATCCATAGCGACATAAAGAATACCAGCCATTATCGCAATACCACCAGCAAGCCCTACTGTCGAACTGACTACTTTATTTAAAACCGGAAGTACCTTGTCTGCCAGCAATATACCACCAATTACGATACCTCCTAATGCGAGCGCGCCTGTAACACCTTCGGGGCGTTGCCAAAAACTTTTATTCGCCATTATAAATATTTATGAATTTGCTCAATATCCTTATCAATAAGGGTTAAGAGGGAAGCGTGTGTACGTTCGAAATTGCTATGCGCTTTATCAATTTTTTCTTGTTCGCCTTTTACTGCACTTTCGGACTGCTCAATTTGAACGCGATAATTGGCTATTTCCTCCTGCAAACGCACGATTTCTGTTTTATGTCGCTCAATTTGATCGTTTAAACGTTTGATCTCTTCGTTGCGATCAGTAATTTTGCCTTTGGTTTGATTTTGGAGTGCTTGGTCAAACTTGTCCTTTTCTTTGGTAAGCAAATTGCGGTAATATCCAGCAGTTTCTATGAGTTTATCTTTGGTAAGGCCAATTACGGCTGCTGTTGCAAAAGCACTTTTATGGGCATTGGCCTCTTCTATTCCCATACCAAGGAGGGTAGTTACGGCTCTTTTGTATTCAAAATAGTCAAAACCAGGCAAATTATTTTGCTCAATGGCATTAACAAGAAATTCGAGGCTACGGTCGTCGGCACCTTCTGTTGCAAATAGTGACTTAGTTGTGGTCATAAATTTATAATTTTGTGCAAATTTCGAGTATTCTATGTTACCTTATAGAAATAAGCGACAAAGAACCGAAAATAAACGATTGATTAGGTCGTTTTCCCAATCAAAAATCTACAATTAATGCATAAACATATTTTTGTCCTTTTAGTTTGCTTTGTCAATGGCCTATCAGCCCAAGAACCCTTCCAGTCAAAACTGCCCATTTTGCTCGTCAATACCAATGGATGGCTCATTTTTGACGAGCCTAAAATACCTGCTACACTTACGATTATCGATAACGGCAATGGCGCCCTGAATTCCAGTCTGGATACACATGCCGTCTATTCTGGTAATATGGGTATCGAATTACGGGGTAAAACCTCTCAATTAATGTCAGAAAAGAAGCCTTATGCCTTTGAATTGCGCAATAAATCGGAGAAGAAGCAGTCTTTGCCGTTACTGGGCATGCCAACAGAGCATGATTGGGTGTTATTGGCACCTTATGCAGACAAATCTTTGATTCGGGATATTTTTGGATTTAGTTTGGCCAGTCGTTTCTCCGCTTTGGGTTATGTACCACGTATGCGTTTTGTTGAATTGGTTATCAATGACGAATACAGAGGTGTATATGTATTAGGCGAAAAAATAAAACAGGATGAGTATCGCCTTGCCATCGCTGATTTTAGTAAAGATACTGCTATTAATAGTTTTATCATAAAATTGGATAAAGAATCTGGCTTTCTTGCCAATGAATTTTTCAATTCTAAAGTGCCACCAAGAAATGCACAGGACAATCAGATTATCCGCTTTTTATTCCATCATCCTAAACCGGAGAATATTACCAAAAAACAGACTGCCTATATCAAGAATTGGATGCGTGTTTTTGAAGACTCGCTCCAAAGTCCTGATTTTGCAAACCCTAATGGTGGCTATCGCAAAGTATTGGATATCAATTCTTTTATTGATTTTTTCTTGATGAATGAACTGTGCAGGAACGTAGATGGTTTGCGCATTAGTACTTTTTTTCACAAAGACGATGATCATATTGACCCACGCCTGCATGCGGGCCCCGTCTGGGATTACAACCTTGCTTTTGGCAATGCCGATTATTGTAATGGATATATGAACGAGGGCTGGGCATTCGATTTTAATAAGGTATGCAGTAAAGATTATTGGTTGGTGCCATTTTGGTGGGAACGATTGCGCGAAGATCCTGCATTTAGGGCGCAAGCGGCAGAACGTTGGGCTACATTAAGGAAAACAGCCCTTTCTGATGAAGCCATTGGTCAGTTGGTAGCCGATATTTCATCTCAATTAAAAAATGGAGCGGCAGAGCGTAATTTTAAACAATGGGATATTATGGGAAAAAAAATATGGCCAAATTATTATGTAGGTAAAACATGGGAAGAGGAAGTAGAACAATTACGAAAATGGACTGTGACACGAGCTGCTTGGATTGACTCCAATATAACCAAGTAAAGTTGCTCCAATAGTTGAATTGTTACAACCCTCCCTTTAAAAATGTTTTAACTCCGCTTCAATTTGTCGTTGAACCCCCATTACAGCGCGGTCCAAAGAGCGGTATTTTTCCCTTGTTCTATAGTATAATTCATATTGTACATCCATTGCTGTTAGCACTGTTGTATCACTGGTAACACTTTGGTAATCAATGCTATTTAGCATTCTTGTAACGGGGTTTTTAATGAAATATTTTACACGAACGGGTGCTACATAATTGATAAAATTGAGGTTATCCATATCATCAGTTTTTTTCTGATAATCGTAGGTAACATCATAGAGTTCGGCAATCTTTAGCCTTAAGGAATCGTTTGAGATAAGATCAAGTCCTCTAGATTTAAGGGTTTCGTATGCGGCTGTGTTCGCTAAATGAAACGAATACGCAAAGGAATGTGGAATAAAATACCGCAAAGAGTCGAATGGCGGCACTTCCTTTTTAAGAAATTGTTGTACTCTGGTAACCGCGTAAATATCAATTTCCACCTGTTTTAAGGTTTCTTTAATGTCTTTATGATCGGAATTCAAAGCCGAATACAACTCTTTTAGGGATTTTTCTTCCAAATTTCGGCGTTTCAATCCTTCATCGCAACGGTTAATCCACAATGCAATAAGGATGCCTGCTACCGTAAAACCAATTTTTTCAGCAGCACTTTTATAATCATAGGATAGTAATTTTACGATAACTTGATAGTTCATGCTGTTGCTTCAATAAAAAAGGTAAAAGCGCACCTATTGTTTTGGATAATCTCTAATCAATATCTTGATCCATTTCATTTGTTGGAATTGGTCTTGGTTTCGGCCTTGGTTTCCTTCTTTTGGGTCTTTTAGCCTTATTTGGGTCAGTATTATTTGTTGCTTGCATCTTTGGATCTGGTTGGGGCAATCGGCTTTGCAAGCGTTCTGGTGGACTAGGTGGAGCGGTGGGGCGATCTGGTTGGTTGGGACGAGCATTAGTCCGTTGAGGTTGACCAGGCCTAGGAGCGCGGTTATCAGCGGCAGGCTGCCTCACCGATTTTTCAGCAGGCCTTCTATTATCCCTTACTGGATCGTTTTTCATGGCTTCCACATGAGGCGGCAAAGGCAAGCGCGGCACCTCTTTGCCAATTAACTGCTCAATTTTTTTAAAACTGCGCAAATCCGCAGGCGAAACCAAAGTCAATGCCGCTCCTTTACGTTGTGCACGAGCAGTACGACCAATCCTGTGTACATAATCTTCGGCATCGCGTGGGATATCGTAGTTGATTACCATATCAATGCCATCAATGTCGATACCTCGACTCAATACGTCTGTGGCAACAATAATATCGACCTGACTATTTCGAAACGCCAACATAACAGACTCCCTTTTTTCTTGGTCGAGATCGCTACTCACCGATTCTACATTTAGTCGCTTGGCTTTTAACTGCTGAAATAGTGTATTTACGCCCTGCTTGGTAGAACTAAATATAATGATCCGTTGCCCTTGTATATCCTTTAAAATATCGAGTATTAGTGGTAATTTTTGACGATCATTTACCATATAAACACCTTGAGATACACCCTCTGCCGGTTTAGACAAGGCTATACTGATACTCACTGCGTCTTTTGTAAGCGACTTGGCCAATTTCAGTACATCTTTAGGCATTGTTGCGGAAAAAAGCAACGTTTGGCGCACGGGGTTTACAATATCAATAATACGTAGCAAATCGGGTTTAAAACCCATATCTAGCATACGATCGGCCTCGTCTAAGACCAAAAAATTGATTTTGGAAAAGTCAACATACCCCATTTTGATATGGGCAATCAAACGACCTGGCGTTGCAATGATAATATCGGCACCGCTAGTTAAAGCGCTTTTTTCTTGGATAAAAACCTTTCCATCACCACCTCCGTACACCGCCATCGACGAAATATTGGAAAAATAGGAGTAGGCAGAAATTGCCTGATCTATTTGCATGGCTAATTCACGGGTGGGCACAATAATCAACGCCTGTGTGACATTGTAGGTTTCCGATTCCATGATCGCGTTGAGGATAGGTAATACAAAAGCCGCTGTTTTTCCTGTGCCTGTTTGCGCTACACCTATCACATCCTTCCCTTGCATGACTAAGGGGATAGCCTGCTCCTGAATCGGAGTGGCCTGTGTAAAATTTAAGGCATCAATACCATCGAGTAAATCGGGGTGTAAGCCTAGTTCTGTAAAGTCCATTTTTAAGTTTGGTAGTTAGATTGTTTATGAAATGAGTTAAACAACTTGGCTAAATTGAGATAAAAAACGTACGTCGTTTTCAAATAAGAAACGAATATCTGGTATATTAAATAAGCGCAATGCTTGTCGCTCAATACCCATTCCAAACGCAAATCCCGAATATTTTTCACTATCGATACCGCAGTTCTCCAATACTTGTGGATCTACCATACCACAGCCCAAAATTTCCAACCAACCTGTATTTTTGGTCAATCGACGGGCTTCTTCAGTTTCCATTCCCAACCAGACATCCATCTCGGCACTGGGCTCGGTGAAAGGGAAAAAGGAGGGGCGCAAGCGTATTTTTGTAGCACCAAACATTTCTTGCGCAAAAAAGTATAACGTCTGTTTCATATCGGCGAAAGACACACCTTCATCAATATATAATCCCTCCAACTGGTGGAATTGGGCATGCGAACGTGCCGAAATAGTTTCGTTACGAAATACCCTACCAGGAGCAATAATCCGAATGGGTGGTTTTCTGCCAGTCATCACCCTTGCCTGCACATTACTGGTATGGGTGCGCAAGAGCATACCGGGCGCATCTACCACATAAAACGTATCCTGCATATCACGTGCCGGGTGATCTTCGGGAGTGTTCATGGCGGTAAAATTGTACCAATCGTGTTCCATTTCAGGACCATCTGCCACTACAAAACCAATTTTTTCAAAAATTCGGATAATCCGGTTCATGGTAATACTCACCGGATGACGCGCGCCCAAAGGTAACGGTTCTGGCGTACGAGAAAGATCAATACTTCCCGCTGATATCGATTCGGATTGGGCTTCAAAAGCAGATTTTAAAGTTTGAAATTTTTCTTCGGCTGCTTGTTTAAGGCTATTGATCAATTGGCCAAAAGCCTTTTTTTGATCGTTTGGAACTTCACGCATACCTTCCATCAACGTTTTGATGATGTTTTTGCTACCGAGATACCGAATACGGAAGTTTTCTAGTTCTTGTGTGTTGGCTGGTTGTTCTTGATTTACCTGAGTAATCGTCTGCTGAACCTGCTCAAAAATGTCTGACATGAATTTGGAATAAAAATTTAAAACGCAAATTTCGGTATTTTATACCATAAAAATGCCTGTTTTAAAAAGATTTTGGAAAAAACACAAAAAAACACGAAAAATACACCAATTTTGCAGCCGTTTTTATGACAGCAGAGCGATTAATTAGACTAATACAGCACCCCGATCAATTGGATTTGATTCCGTATGAGGAATTGAAGACTTTGGTATTGGCCTACCCCTACTCGCATCATTTACGACAAATTTTGCTACTCAAATCTCAACAAATTCAGCACCATGAATTAGAACGAAATTTGAGTGCGGCCGCTGCACATAGCCTTGATCGCGGTCTGTTGTTCAAACGGGTAGTACCCAGCCCAATGCGCCAGCAGGTAGAAGTATTGGAGCTCAAGCCCATCGAAACGGTTTTGCGTAACCTTGAAGCCATTGCACCAGTCGAACGCATCACCGCAACACCAGAAGAATTAGTGGCTCCAATACCCGAGCCACCAAAACAAGTAATTGATAATGAACCTGTTATAGAACAAGTTACAACAACCGTTACTTTGGTAGAACCCGTTGTTGCAACGATGATTTTCCAAGCACCAAGACCCACTTTTGGTCAATGGGTAGGACAATTTAATTTACCTGTCATACGCTCCGAACAACCCGAAGAAGAGGAAGAGGCGCAAATTCCACTGCGCAAATCACCTACTCCAACCACCAAGGAAAAAGGTATAGCACAGCAGTTAGCAGAGAAAAGTGTATCGGAAAATCAAGGTGTTGCATCAGAAACTTTGGCTAAAATTTTGGTCAAGCAAGGCTATAAAGAGAAGGCAATTTCAATGTATGAAAGATTAATAGTTGCAAATCCGGAAAAAAGTACGATCTTTGCGGCCGCAATTGAAGAACTTAAAAAATAAAAGATTCTATAATGTTATCATTACTAACTGTTTTAGTTACTGTTGTATGTCTATTATTGATGGCAGCAGTATTGATCCAAAACCCAAAAGGTGGCGGAATTGACCAAACTTTCGGCGGTCAGGCACAACAATTATTTGGTGCTGCTCGCTCTACGGACTTTATCGAAAAAGCAACTTGGGTGCTTGCAGGCTCCTTGATTTTGCTTTGCATTATTGCTGTATTTATCGTAGGAACAGGCGGCAGCGTCTCTCCATCTGATCTAGCACCATTGCAGTCCGAAGGGTAATTAGTGTTACTACGCACCAAGTTTAATTTTACATTATTAGGTTAGCGTTTTATCCAATTCCTTACCATATTTGGTTTTAAAAAGAGCCGTTTCTTTATTGAGACGGCTCTTTTTGTTTTTTTAATGGTTTAAAAAACGCTTGTCTGTTAGCGCATTTAAAAACGCTTCAAGGTCTTCCTTCTCTGTTTCGGTCAACTGCAAAGGCCGCTGAAGCAGCGTATCCCTTCCAATGCTATTCAATCCAAAGTGATTGGGTCTATCATAGTAATCAATCACTTCTTTTAATGTTTTGAATTGACCATTATGCATATAAGGCGCAGTGAGCGCGGTGTTTCTAAGCCCTGGCACTTTAAATTTGCCCTTGTCTTCCTCTTTTTTTGTTTGGTTAAACCTACCCAAATCATTCAAATCCTTGCCATTATATAGTCCAATATTCCTAAATTCATCGCCCGTAAAATCGGGGCCAAAATGACAATCAAAACACTTCCCTTTATTCAAAAAAATGGTTCTTCCACGCACCGCAGAGGCACTTATGGCGGTTTTATTGCCCTGTATCCAATCATCAAATGGCGCATCTCCTGTTTCCAAAGTGCGTACAAAAGCGGCTAATGCAACCGCCAAATTCGTGCTATCTGGTTTTTTCCCAAAAACTGCCTGAAAATACCTTCCATATCGAGCATCGGTTCTTAGCCGCTCTAATGCAATAGGCAACGGCAAATTCATTTCTTGCTGGTTCTCGATAGGGCCTAGCACCTGCTCTTCTAATGATTTGGCGCGGCCATCCCAAAAGAAATATGGCCGTGCATCCATATTTGTAATGCCCGGGGTATTGCGTGTCCCAAAACCAGCCACGCCTTTACTAAAGGCTACCGTATCCGAAAAAGCAAATCGGGGAATATGGCAAGAAGCACAATGCACCGATTGATCGGAGGATAAAATGGGGTCATTAAACAACATTTCACCCAACGATGCAGCATCCGTAGGATCGGCATGTCGGGTAAACGAAAAAAGACCTGCCAAAAACAATAAAATGGTTATTTTTTTCACGTGTTATGTAGAATGCTGTTTAATTTTCTTCATACACTACTTTACGCAAAAACCTAAAGCCTAATGACAATTCTAAGGCAACATTGCGTATTCTACGTGCACTAATATTGGTGGTTTGCCCTGGATTAAATGGATCATTAATAATCACATTAGGGATTGGCGGTTGGTTGTACTGAAGGGTAAAATCAGGATGAATAGATAGTTTGAGTTCTGCACCAATTAAATCTGAAAGTGGTAATTGAATCCCAGCACCAGCGGATACACCACCCGTAACCCTTCGTACAAACTCTGGAAATGGGTAAATAAGTGCAGCATACTGATTACCAAAACCTGCATTGCGCTCTGCCAATGCACCCAAATTAGTACTCACCGTATAATCACCCCGAATACCCCCAAAATAGAAATACTTTGATTTCCCCGATCCCAAAGGAAACTTCTGTTTTGCACCTAAAATCAAGGAAATATTATTAAATTTAAACCTGTCCACAGTTTGGAAATAGCCAGTGCCACCCGAGTTAAAAAACTGAAAACGAATAGCACTACCTTTTACATGGTACCCTAATTGAGCATAAATAGAAGCCTTATCGTCTTCATTATTCACAGATTCTGCAGCAATAGTTGCATGCCATTGAAACAGTGGCTGGCGATCAAAGGAGTTATCCCAGCGTTGTGTACCGATTGTAGAACCTCCACTCAGTGTAAATGCCGTCGATTGTGCATTAGTCAGTATTGGAATAACCAAAAAGCAAAACAGCGAAAACAGTAATTTTTTATGCATACTTTGTTATATTTATTAGAATATGGAGCAAAAATACGTTGAGTTGTCGAACTTTTTCTAAGATGCTTGGGTTTGTTCTCTAATTCATCGTTTATTTCCACTCACAAAAATATTATTATTCATGAACTTTAAACACAGAATACGGCTGACTGGCTTAGTGTACGAACAAGATCGCGTACTTTTAGTACAACATATTAACCCTCGAACGGGCATTAAGCGATGGTCAACCCCAGGCGGAGGCTTGGAACTGAGTGACCCAGATATTTTCAGGGGAGTAGAACGCGAAATACTCGAAGAAACGGGTTTGCTTGTTGCCGCAGGCAAAATACAATTTATGAATGAGTTTTTCGATGTCTATAATAATACGCTGATGATCGATATTTGGATACAATGCCACCCATTAACAGGCGATAGGTTTGGGCCGATCAACATGGACAATATCAGAGAAGACGATTATATTATTGACGTAAAATGGTGGAACAAAACGGATTTTTTGTCGGCCAATCACCATGCAAATGCGCCGTTGCTTAAGGAAGATTTTTGGGATAACCTAGGTGTATTTAAGGGCGATATTGTTCATTTAGGAAGATGGGAAGAATAAAATATCCGCTAATAAAATCATCAATGATGTGCTGTATTCCACTAAAATAATACCTAAGAATAGTTAATTTGGCAAAAAAATTATGGAATAATAGTTCACAAATAAAAAACACAAACAACTGAAATACAAGTACTTAATTAATAAAAAAACAAGAAAAAAAATTCACTTCTTTGAAAAAATGTATTTGGCTAACATTGGATACCATCGCACATTTGTATCATTAAACAACAAGGGTGGCTGATTCAAAAGAGAATTAGTGGGTTGTTTGGATATGTTCATGGGATTATTCCTAAATTTTAGCATTGAATTGGTGGAGTAAAGTATTTCACCAATTCAATGTTAAAAAAAAGGCCAGTCTTTGCGAGACTGGCCGGATCCGTTTAACTGGATGTGCATGGGATTATAACGGGTTGCCTAATGGATTAAAATTTGTGCGGCAATATGCTTAAATAACTTAATGTCAAGTTCGGGTCAAAGGTACGAAAGACCATGAAATAAAAAAGTAAAATTCATTTTTTTGTAAAAATATTTATTTCACATTTAAAGATCAATTACTTATGCGTTCAACTATTACAATTAGCATTCAAAACGGAACGGTTCAAATCAAAAATAACTAAAACCGTTTTGCCCAATTAATTTTGACCATAAAAGTAAACAAACCTCTTTATTCCTATCTGAAATATCCATTCGAAAATGTTCATGGGACTATATTTAATAAGAGCCCTGTCAAATGTGACAGGGCTTTTCTTGTTTAGAAACAGCAGCATTGCGGCTCGCTTTTGAGACAGGTTATTGTTTACTCGTTCCTTATACGTAATTTTGTGTCCATCTTTTTTAAGACTATACGCTTTCACTATGAAGAAACTATTTTTTGCCGTATTTGCTACATTGATATTAGCAGTGCAACTTTTATCGCAGGTAACTACACCGCAGGATACCACTATTTATGATGCCCCCGAATCACTCCCCTACCCTTTGCTTAAATCCTGCGCATTGGATATTCATCCGGGCTGGACAGCAGATAGTGCTCGTACCTGTGGAGAATTCAATCTGATGCGCATGATGTCACAAAACATCGTATATCCTTACGAAGCACGCGACCAAAACTTACAGGGTACAATTGTGGCCCAACTCATTATTGAGCCTACTGGCCGTATGAGCCAAATCAAAATCATAAAAGATATTGGTGGTGGTTGTGGCAATGAAGCATTACGCGTACTTAAATTACTGGATACTTTGGGCTTGCGCTGGCAACCGGGTTTGAATGCAGGTAAGCCTATCCGTGCACGTAAAGCATTACCCTTCCGGTTTCGCCTCACCGAAGCATTACCTTATATTATTACCCAGCAGGGCGATACCATTTATAATAATGTAGATACCCAACCGGTATTCAAATTTGGAAATGACTCGCTTTATTCATTCATTATCAACAAGTTAGACTATCCTGAAAATTTTGAAGATAGTTGTAAATCAGGGATTATCGAGTATTCGCTTATCGTACACCCTAATGGCCGCGTTAAAGTGGAAAATCAAATCGACTTTAATAATTTGGGATCTGATTTTCAATTTAATGGTATTCGATTAGCCAATAAAACTGCCGGAATGTGGCAGTCAGCAACGTATAAAGACAAACCTGTGCCGAGTACCCTACCATTTAGGGTTGTTTTCCACTCCGATGCAGAGGGGTGTAAAACTGCAAATGATAAATTTGACCAAGCGATGCGTATTGCCGATGAGGGCGTGGCATTAAACGAAGCGCAACAAACAAAAGAGGCTATTCAAAAATTTACCGAAGCACTATTGCTTGATCCTACAAATACTGAAATTTTGTATTATCGCGGCACGCTATTGCTCAACGAAAAGCAAAACGAAGCAGCCTGTGTAGATTATAACCAAATCAGGGCTCTTTTAGGCTATACTTGGTTCGAGCAGATTAGGCGTTTAGTATGTGGCTATAAAGAGTAAGATGCTTAAGTCATTTATTATCAATAATTTAAACTCGGATTTACATCGTTTGCTGCTTACAGCACAACGCTATCCGGATATTGATATGCCTTACGCAGTGTCTCAAATTGAGGCATTGCGTAAGGTTAAAGACAAAATCCCATCTTGGTTCAATCCTGCACTCCAATTTCCTCCTAGCCTGTCTTTGGAGCAGTCATCCTCCGAAGCAGCCGCAGCTTATAAGTCTGCCTTGTTTTCTGGCCAAATCATGGCTGATCTCACTGGCGGAATGGGCATTGATAGTTTCTTTTGGTCAAAATCGTTTGATAAGGTGCATTATGTTGAGCAATCCGAGCAACTCTGTCGGGTGGCGCAACATAATTTTGAAGTATTGTCGGCAAATGGAATCACGGTACACCATTTCGATGCCGCGTCTTTTCTTGCTCAAAACACTACCCGTTTCGACCTTGTTTATCTCGATCCTGCGCGGCGAGACCAACAAAAGAATAAAGTGTTTTTACTGAGTGATTGCACGCCCAATATCGTCGAATTGATGAATGAAATATTCAAACATACCGATCAAATTCTGCTCAAAACTGCCCCAATGCTCGATATTGCATTAGCCGTAAAAGACCTAAAAAAAGTAAGTAAAATATGGGTTTGTGCTTTAAACAATGAGTGCAAAGAAGTATTATATCTAATTGATAACAAATCAGTTATGTCAGAAAATGAAGTTGAAATACATACCGTTAACCTGCATACCGGTATGGTCAATTTTCAATTTACTAAAGCCGAAGAACTTAACGCGCCAATACATTTAGGTGTACCCCAAAACTATTTATATGAGCCCGATACGGCCCTATTAAAAGCAGGCGCATTCAAAAGTTTTGCATCGAGATATGGTTTAAATAAACTGCATACCCATACGCATCTTTATACATCGGATCAATTTATTCCAGAGATACCTGCAAGAAGTTTTAAAATTATTGATGTAGTCAAATATAGTGCGGATACCGTTAAATCTGTTATCAAGGATAGCAAGGCCAATATTGCAGTCCGAAATTTTCCGGATACGGTGCAAGAAATGCGGAAGAAATTAAAATTGGCAGATGGTGGCCATTATTATTTATTTGGGGCAACTATTTTGGAAGATAAAAAGGTGATTTTGGTTTGCGAGAAGGTGATTAGTGGTATAAACAACACCTAGTAAGGTGTCGTTTATACCACTAAAAGCACACAATTAATCTACAACAATCAACTGCCCTGCTCCCGATTTGTTTTTTCCGGTTAATCTTACCCAATATGTACCTGCTGCTAGATTTACTTTTATTGGGCCGCCTTGCCATCTTGTTTGGTAACAGATTTTCCCGTTGACATCGAGGATGCTTAGATCCGCGTTTGCAAAATCAGGATCGTCGGTTTGGATTTGGAAATCGCCTTTTGTTGGGTTGGGAAAAATGGATATTGGATTCCATGCCACTTCAGGCTCCTTATCTGTTTCTACGTCTTTATCCCATACACGAACAATTGCTCCATTTTGATCGGAGGAGATTCCACTACCGTAATTGTAACGAAGCGTATGATGAAGCCCAATAAGATCGCCATGTTTCAATTTAGTAGATGGTTCTATGCTATACAGGACAAAGCATCTGCTAGCATCGCCTTGGCTACTGTCTGGCAATGCAGGTGTATTTAACCTGAATGTTATTACGCCATTATAATCAGAGGCAAACTTAACCGGGTGACTGGAAGCAATAATTTTCAGCGTATTGATATTCAATTCTTTGCGTATTTCAGCATTAAACCTAACACTATTAATCGGAAATTGGCTAGAAGAAAAATAACTCTGAAAACTGGAGCAGAAGACCAGTCTTGTACTGCTGGTAGATACCTCTTTAAGGTCAACCGAAGTCGTATTGGCGAAAACCCAAGTTTGATTTTCTTTTCTTATAGGGTACATATCCAATTCAGCGGTATTATTGGAAACGGCAATATCTTGTTGTGCGGTAACAATTTGTGCTAAAAACTTAAAGTGATCGCCCCAAACTAGGTTTTGAGGTGCTTTGAATTGAATTTTTATAATAAAAGTGCTGTCTGGCGGTAATATAGGTAGGTTCCAAAAAGCGGTATCACCTTCTATAATATTAGGCACTGGAATGGTCTCCATGCCACTGAGATCGGTAGGTAGTACAAGTCTTATTTGTGCAGCACCGTTAAAAATTTGTCCACCAGTATTTTTCCCAACCACAATCGTTTCTGCCGGCTTACCGGGGTACAGTGCTTTGGTCTGCCCCAAATAAACCCCCAAATCACTCGTATTTGAAGCGATAAATGCGGCATATATTGTGGTGTCTTGTGCGTTAACCGGAATTACAGATCTTGTAGGGATCAAGTGGTAAGATTCAACTTGATGGACATAAATTGAATCTACACCGCCTGGAGCAATATTCATAGTGAGCGTAATAGATCCCAAAGTATCGGTTGTTGTGGTATAGCCATTGTAGGGTTGCTGGACTAAAACGCCAGGCAAGGTGGCTTCCCCAATATCTTTTTGTCCATTAGCATTAGCGTCCAAGTACGCGATTAGTTTAACTTGTCGATAATTGATTTTTGATATTGGTATCCGATACAATGGACTAGTTGCATAATAACCTCTTGCATAATAGAGATATGCACCATCATTCCCTAAAGGGATACTAAAGCCTTGATCTCTAGGTGATAATGCATACCAATTAACGCCTTTATCGATTGAATAGAGCAAACCTTTATAATCATCCTCAATATAAATAACGGAAGTACTCCCCGTTATTTCTACTATATTTGAAAATATGCTTACGTCTATAATACCTACAAAAATCCAGTTAAACCCGCTATCATCTGAATAATACAACTTAATTTTGTTTATTAAAGAATTTTTAGCAACTAAGTAAATCGTTGATCCAATAGGAGAAAAACCTATTATTTTGTAGGTAGAATCGATACCATTACTGGATAATGGAAACCAATTAAACCCATTGTTGGATACTTGTAACATCTTCCTATTCCATACTACACTATAAAAAAGTCCATCATAAATTGTCATTTGATTGCCCGCAATTGTAGTATCGTTCCAACTTCGTCCTCCATCAATAGAATACCAATCAGATCCAACACTAGAATATTCACCTCTTATTGCAAAACATTTTTCTTGAATACAACAAATTCTAGTTGCCGTTCCTAAATTAAAAAAATCACCATTAACGACGCTCGCATTCCAAGTAAGCCCATTATCCTCACTAAAAAAGAACGAGGAATCGACCAATCTAGATTTGGTAGCACATATTAACGTGTTATTTGATTCACCTAATGCCGTTACGTTTTGAAATGTGGGAATAATAGTTCGTTCTGACCAAACTTCAGACACCTTATCGTATTTGTGAACACCACCGTATTCTGCGCCTACCAATAACATATCATCATTATTGTAAAATGCAGTAATATTACCACCAATTATGCCTTTTGATAGTTGCTCCCATTGCAAATTGGATACATTTTTAATACGATACAATGAATAATTATTTCCCGACAAAACAAAAAGTCCCTCTGGGGTGCTGCGTAAGCTACCAAATTCGACTTTGGGGCTATTGGCTAGATAATCCCAATTAAGTCCATTATCAGAAGAAACAACTACTCGATCATACGATTGTCCGAATAACAGATTTTGAAACCGGACAACATTTGATATCGAACTTTGTAAAGCGTATATATTTGACCATACCTGCCCTTTATTGTAGGTACTATACGTACTATAATTACCTGTACTCGGGTAATGCCGTGTCATGTACATTGTATCGCCGCTTGCCCAAAAACTCGCAAACTGCCCAACAGGAAAGGAGGTGGTTGTCCAATTAGTCCAGTTAACTCCCTCATCGCTACTCTCCGCTATCTTGCCAGAATAAGAGAAGCCATAGATTTTATTATTATACCTTTTAAATATTTGGTAATCATCACCAAGGTTTCCTATCTTTCCTGGTCTCCACTTAAAATCAAGAAAAGAAAGCTCCCATATAAGTCCCGATGCAGTATAAATCACCTTATCCTGCATCAACAAGAAGTTGACTCTATATAAATCCATCAATGGCAGGGGAATATATTTCCAATTTTGGCCAGCATCCCAACTTATTTGCAGTCCAAACAGGTTAGATAAACTAGGTATATTGTAAATCTGCGATACTGCCATTGTATTCCCTAATATTTGTAAATCACCAGAAATATCAGGTGCAGTAGCCTTATCTAAAATACAATACCAACTTTCACCATCATTATCGCTTTTGTAAATACCTGTACTAGATGTAACATACAATGAACCTCCACTACTCACCGGAAGAGATGCCGAACCCGCAAAAGGCCCCTCCATAGTCTCCCATTGGGCAAACAAAGTAACATTTGTAACAAAAAAAGCAAAAAACAAGAAAAAGCAGAAAATGTATAGATTTTTTTTCATAAGAATTTGATATTTAAAATAGTAATGAAAGTTTGCGAAACAGCGTAGTACAAAGATAGACACTTATACTTTACAAAGAATAGATAGATTCAATAATTGACCATAATTTAATTAGAAGTAGGCATAAAAAAACGGCATGTAAAGCCAACTAAGACTATACATGCCGTTAATACATCGAAACAAATGTGTTACTATTTCAAACTAACAATCCAACCAGCAATTTTGTCCAAGGCATCGTTAGGAACCGTTGTTTGTGGTTGCATTGCTGGATAACCGGGCCAGTTACCTGGTTCTGGTTTTTTTACCAATTTAATGATTTTCTTTTTAGAATAACCTTTTGCACCCACATCAGTCCAAATAGGGCCAACTAATTTTTTCTTAATAGAATGACAAGCATTACAACCATATTTATTGAGCAGCGTCTCAATTTCTGCTGGAATGGTTGGATCGGCATTTACTTTTGGAGAAGGGCCAGGTGCTGCAGCAAAAAGTGCAGCGATTGGAACCAAGAGTATAATTAATTTTTTCATAATTATTGCTTATAACAATTTTTGAGTGTTGAACTTGTACTAATACGAATATTTTAAAGAAAAATTACGCTGTTTCCACCTAAAAATAGTGAATATAGCGTTAATGCCATTGACCTTGATCGGATTTTATATAATGACATTGGCAATACACTATATATTCCCTTTTTTCATTTCCTTTACACAATAATCTACTGCACGTGCTGTAAGCGCCATATAGGTTACAGATGGGTTTTGCCAAGCGGTAGAAGCCATCGACGAACCATCGGTCACAAATACGTTCTTAATGGCATGCATTTGATTAAAACCATTCAGCATGGATGTCTTTGGATCGCGCCCCATTCGTGCTGTACCCATCTCGTGAATGCCGCGCCCGGGTGACTCGCCAGAATCGTAGGTACTTATATCTTTTAAGCCTGCTTTTTCAAACATTTCGGAAACAGAAGTAAATACATCTTTGAGCATTGCCTCTTCGTTTTCGCGAAACTGGCAATCAATATCTAG
>JAAFHO010000239.1 GCA_013297575.1 Chitinophagales bacterium | reverse complement strand
GAGGCGTATTTGCAACAATGGGATTATTCGTAGGGCGGAAATAACTCATTCGCATTTTTACCACACCTATATTATATCAACACCTACTTTTGCATCGGTCATCATGGAACAGGAGGATATCTGCGCTGTTTCACTGGTTTACCCACTTCCTAATCACGCCGCGACAAACACAAAACACACAATAATTTTAAATAAACGACACAAAAATGAGGCTATTAAAACAAAAACTACTGTTAGTATTTATTATTTCTATTACAGGAGGCGCAGCAGCCCATGCCCAATCGGGCAATCCTGTATTGGACAACCGTCTTACCATTATTCTCGACAGTATGAAGGAAGTCCTAAACGTAAAATCGCTTGGGGCAGCCATCATTATGCCCAATGATGCAGTTTGGGCGCATGCATCAGGTGTCGCTTCCCTAGTTCCGTTGGTGGATGCCACACCCGCGCACGTGTACGAGGTGGGCAGCGTGGCCAAAACCTTTACCGCCGCTACGATCCTGCAATTGGTGGACGAAGGCGTGCTTACCCTCAACGACAGTCTGCACGAGTGGTTGCCGTCCATTCCTTTTGTCAATCCTAATATCACGATCCGACAGGTATTGCGGCACCAAAGTGGCCTGTACGATGTGATTGCTTCGCCAACATCACCTTTCGCGGTAGCCACCAATCTCCATTATGATTCCGTATTTGTAATTGATAATGTGGTGAATGATTATATCAAAACACCCGAATTTACAGCGGGTACCAGTTGGGCCTATTGCAATACCAATTACCTGATATTGGCCATGATTATAAAGGCTGCCACTGGAAAAACGTATGTGGAGCAATTCAAGGAGCGTTTTTTTGCACCACAGAACTTACCAACCATCCAAATCCCTTATTACGATGACATTACTTCGCCCGTGGCGCACGTATGGCTCGATCTCAATGGCGATATGATCCCCAACGAAGATGGTCACGATTATTTTTTCAATTGGACGGCTTTGCATACTGCCGTTGGGCCATCCGGTGGGTATTATGCTACCCCAACAGATATTGCCAAATGGATGAAAACATTTGCCAGCGGTAGCCTTCTTACTCCAAATCTAATGGCGCAAGTAAGGTCAACAGTAACCACTGGTATGCCCGATGGCACGCGTTATGGACTAGGTATAATGGAACGAAAGTTTATGAATACAACCAGTTATGGTCATGGTGGCGATTTGGGGTATTCATCTAATGTATTTTATTTTCCTTCCAAAAAGATCAGCATTGCGGTATTGAACAGTGATTCTAAAGTAAATTCATGGGGTTTAGCACCAGTGGTTACGGCACTTTTACAGGAGTACATGAAAAATCCAATCTTGTCGGGAGTGGATAATGCATTGGATGCCAATGTGTTGGAAATGTCGGTAAGTCCCAATCCATTTATGGGTGATTTTAAAGTATCCCTATCAATTCCGTCCTTTACCCAAGAAGCGCAATTGGTACTGACCAATGTGTTGGGCGAAAAAATAGCCACTAAAAATACCTCCAACTTGGCCGCTGGTGTACAGCAAATACAGATGGATGGTTTGAAAGAAATACCTTCAGGAATGTATTTTTTGAGCGTTGTACTGGATGGGCAAATGATGGGAACGGTGCAGGTGGTTAAATAAAGCACCTGCTGTATAAATACGTTTAAATTAAATATTTAACGTTTAATATTTAACATTAATTGAGGGTTTTATTGTAAAAAGTTTGTGATTTAGCGCATTGCATGGGGTTGACCATGCAATGCGCTTTTAAATTTAATCTAGTTTCCCCTTCATCGTACTCCGCCGCCAAAAACTAATAGCCAACCCGATCAACATCAAAATGGAACCGATCCACACCAATTTAATACCGGGGAAAATAATCGCTTCTAACACAATATAATCTGAGCGACCCGCATTTTCGGCAATCTCCACCGGAATACTGCGCTGCTCTTCGGTGGCTTGCGCCGCTCCAATTGTAACAGTACCATTAGCAGGATCGATTTTTTGAATCGAAAAATACAAACCTTCTTTCGGTATTTCGTCTTTAAGGCTAAAGGGCTGATTACCACGGATCAAATACAATGGATGAGCGGCGTATTGTGCACCATTGGGACCTACCACCATAAGCGATGCCGATGCCGTTACGTCACCTTCCTCAGCCAAATAAGTATTGAGTTGTACATCATTGGCCGAAATATCCGCAAAACGTACTTTAAAACCATTAAAGGTAAATTCATCTCCGCGTTTTACAACAAAAGGAGAAAATTGTAGCGCTTCTTCGGTTTGGAATACTTTTTCCATGCCTTTGTCTGACAATTTGGACTTAATTTCCAACTGTGGCACCGTAGAAGTCAGCGTAAATGCACCATCTTCAGGGCGGAGGTACATCATAGGTTCTAGTGCATATCCACGGCGGTCTTCCAGCGAATAGGCTTTCATTTTGATGCCATAAGCCAAATCACCTTTCTGACTTTTATAATCTGGGTGTTTGGGTGTTTTCGTAATATCTTCTACTACAATATAATTTTCCTTTGTAAAAATAGTATCACCTACCCTCGCCATATACGTGGCGTACTTTAGGCTGTCTTCCTGTTGTTTTGCAAATTCAGGATCCAATTCTGCTTTAGGTAACGAGGAAACGTGCGTAAATATATCGTAGTTCCAATAGTGCTGCGTCGAAGGATTGGAAGCCACCACTTTAGTAAACTGCCGATCGTACATTACATTAGGCGTGAGCGTAAAGTTTTCGCCCGTGTAATTGCCGTTTTCATCTCTTTTTTTGAAGTTAACGGTAAACGAGCGGGTTTGTCGCTCCAATGTATCTTTTAAATAAGTAGCATCGTAATTATCTTTAATCGGCATGGCCGCGTCGCGCATGAGCAATACATTTTTGTTCAACATTTCGCCTTCCATACCTTCTACCAAGCCTTCCATCGCAAAATTATTGGAAGAAATCCACTCCTTGTTAAGGCCAGTGGACATAATGCCCCATAATAATAGGCCAAATCCAAGGTGAGAAACCGCCGAAGCCGCCATTTTAATATTGCCTTTTGCAAAAGTCACGATATAACTGCCATTAGAAACAATGGTAAACATGGCAGTAAATAACAACACCCACATACGCCAATCGCTAGACAAATGGATCCAACGACTGTTTAAATAGGTCAATATTCCACCTAACACTGCTGCAATGCCCATTTGAACACCCACTTTTTTAGACCAAATGCTCCAGTTCTTTTCATTGTAGCGTAACCATTGTGCCAATGCCGTAAAACACGCCATAAGTACTGCAATCCACATCTGTTGACCATTGTGGTATTGGACAGGATTGGCAACGGCTAATTGACCCGATAAACGCGTCCGAACAAAATTGGACAAAAAATTATCACCTGGAATATTTATTTTATCCAAACCCATTGCCACAGACAACTTATTCCATACT
Organism: Chitinophagales bacterium; assembly: GCA_013297575.1. GTDB lineage: Bacteria > Bacteroidota > Bacteroidia > Chitinophagales > Saprospiraceae > M3007. The sequence goes on along the minus strand of JAAFHO010000239.1, from coordinate 4,604 downwards.
GGAAATGAAGTGCCGTCGGTCATAATAAGCGATGAAAGCAATAATACCAACGCGCCCATAAACATCCAAAATTCACGGGAACTCACTTTTTCTTCTTGTTCAATGGTCGGAATACCTTTTGAGCGACTAAAATAAAGTATAGCGGCCATCAAAGCAAAACTGCCAATAAACAACTGTAGTTGGAAACCTAAGCCCATTGCCGTGAACGAATGCACCGAGGAATCGCCCAATATACCACTTCTAGTTAAGTAGGTGGAGTAAAGAATGAATAAAAACGAACCTAAATAAAAGAAATAAGTACTTTTTATGGAGTAACCCGTAGCCTTTGCCACAAGGTTGGTGTGGATACCCGCCACCAAAATCAACCACGGTACCAATGAACTGTTTTCCACCGGATCCCATGCCCAATAACCTGCAAACGACAAGGCTTCATAAGCCCATACACCGCCCATAAGGATACCTGTACCGAGAATAGCACCACAAAACAATGCCCATTTCAAGGCAGGATTGAGCCATTCTTTGTGTTCGCGCAACCAAAGTCCTGCAATAGCAAAAGCAAACGGCACAATTGTACTCGCAAAACCCAAGAATAGGGTAGGAGGGTGTATAGTCATCCAATAATTTTGGAGCAACGGATTGAGGCCATTGCCCTTTACTTTAGCCAAATAATCTGCTTGTTGGAATATCGGTGCTTCCATCGTATCGCGCAGCAATTCAAATGGGGTAACGCCCAAACGGAAATCACCAAAATAAAGCCCAAGAATCATCGAGGCAATTACGGTTTCGGCCAATGCGATAACTGTAAGAACGGGTGTTTCCCATTTGCCAGCCCTAAAAATAAGCACTGAACCCAGTACAATATGCCAAAACGACCAAAGCAAAAAACTACCTTGTTGCTCCTTCCAAAAGGCCGAAAAAACGTATTGTACAGGCAAATCGTCGGATACATTGGCCCAGGCGTACTGGTATTCGTACATTTTTCCCGTAAGGATGTAAAATAAGGAGGCAATAACCCCCAATGTTGCCACCCCATGAACCAAATAGCCCAATCTACCCAAATTGCGCCAGCCATCAGTAGCATCGGTATGGCGCTGGTTGGTGGCTAAAAAGAAGGAGAGTGTTGAAAAAAGCGCGGCCACAAAAGAAAGCACGACGCAAAAGTGGCCAATTTGGCCAGGGAGTAAATGTTCACCAATATATTCCATATAAAATTAGCCTTGTTCTGAGCGGATATAAATTTCCTGGTCTTTGTACTTGGATGGGCATTTGAGGAGCATATCGCTGGCCTCAAAGGTGTCGCCGTTCATAGATCCAGTAAGAACGATCTGTTCGGAACGCTCAAAATCTTGTGGTTTAGTGGCGCGCAATACAACACGGCGCACTTGCCCCTTGTCGTCGCGGAGTTGAAATGCCATTAAGTTCGGGTTTTTTTCCGGGTCATACTCTACAGGAAACTCTTTAACGAGTTGCCCTACAAGTTTAACGCGGTCACCAGTTTTGGCGGCCTGTTCAAAATTGGCGTAGGTAGTCACGTCGGAACTGGCCGAGATCAAGAAGCCGATTGCAACGGCTACTATTAAAATTGCTAGAATATGAGATTTTTTCATGGCGCAAATTTACGTCGTTTAAAGTTAGCGAAAGCAAAAAGATACGTGTTTTACAATTCAGATAGATACTAAATTGACGAAAAAAACAAAGAATAGGTTGGATGCTTGTCTGTATTGTGCGAAATATCTACATTTCGCCCACAATTTTTGAGATACGCGTCCTTAATCCAAGTATTTCAAGACAATATTGCAGCACTTATAACCATAATTATATCGAAAAGTTCTTTAAAAAAACTATAAAATCAGTACGCACATCAAACAATAACTAACAATATACATGTCATTTATAACCAACTTATTTCGCAAAAAAAATGTAGCAGATGCCATTGCTACAGCCGAGCATGAAAGTGAAACCGGTGCAGGATTGAGCAAAAGCCTTGGAGTATGGGATCTTACTGCATTTGGCATAGCGGCAATTATTGGGGCTGGAATATTTAGTACCATTGGAACCGCGAGTTACAATGGAGGCCCTGGTGTCGTATTCCTTTTTATTTTTACGGCGGTAGCCTGCGGATTTGCGGCTTTTGCCTATGCCGAGTTTGCTTCGCTATTGCCCGTATCGGGTAGCGCATATACCTATTCCTATGTGGCTTTTGGCGAATTTATTGCATGGATTATTGGTTGGGCGCTCATTATGGAATACGCCGTGGGCAATATTGTGGTAGCCGTATCATGGTCGGGGTATTTTACCAGCTTGTGCGATAGTGTTGGGTGGCATATTCCCGCTTGGGCGCAAACCGACTACAGTACGGCGCATACCGGCTACAATGAAGCAAAAGCAATATTAGCAGAGGGAAAAACAGCCGCTGATTTTACGCAACGCCAAATAGAGTCATTAGCGGCTTGGGAAGGTGCGCCGATGATGGGTGGTTTGCGCATGATTTTGGATATGCCCGCTATCCTGATGTCGTTATTGATTACGGCTTTGGTTTATATCGGTATCAAGGAGTCGCGCAATGCAGGCAATATCATGGTTGTGATCAAAATGGCCATTGTACTTATGGTGATTATTGTAGGTGTTTTTTACGTCGATACGGATAATTGGACACCGTTCTTGCCCCATGGTTTTGGTGGTGTTATGGCGGGCGTTTCTTCCGTTTTCTTTGCTTATATCGGCTTTGATGCCATTTCTACTACCGCCGAAGAATGCAAAAATCCACAACGCGATTTGCCCAAAGCAATGGTCTATTCGATCGTAATTTGCACTGTTTTGTATATTATTATTGCTTTGGTATTAACAGGTATGGTGAGTTACGAACAATTGAATGTAAACGATCCGTTGGCTTTTGTATTTGAAAAAATAGGTATGAAATGGTTCTCCGGTATCATTGCGGTGAGCGCAGTTGTAGCAATGGCGGGTGTATTTTTGGTATTCCAATTGGGTCAACCACGGATTTGGATGACCATGAGCCGCGATGGACTTTTGCCTGCTCGTTTTTCGCATATCCATCCGCGCTACCAAACCCCAGATTTTGCTACGCTAATGACAGCGGTATTTGTTATTGTACCTATGCTGTTCATTTCCAGTGATTTAGTATTGGATTTATGTAGTATGGGTACACTGTTTGCTTTTGTACTGGTGTGTGGGGGCGTACTCAAATTACAAGTAACACCCAATGCACCACAAGGGAAATTTAAAACACCTTATATCGATGGTAAAATAATATTCCCAATAATGGTGTTGGGTGCAGCGGCTATGTGTATGTATTATTCCCCGGAAGCCACTAAGGATTGGCTACAATTTAAAGATGGCGTTCACCAAATTCCGATGTTACTATTTGCTGTGGTGTGCGTCCTACTTGCCGTTTGGTCGTTCCAATATAATTTGTCTTTGATCCCAACTTTAGGCTTGATCTGTTGTTTATACATGATGGCACAAATACCTTCAAAAAGTTGGCTCGGATTTTTTATTTGGCTGGCGATTGGCTTGGTGATTTATTTTGGATACGGACACAAACACAGTAAATTAAATAAAGCATAAATTACAAAAATAAATAATTAAACATGGAAAATTTATTCAATAAAATCATTGAAGGCGCAAAAGACGCTGCTGCTGAGGCCGGCGAAAAACTAGGCGAATTGAAAGATGCTGCTACCGAAAAATTCACGGAAGTAAGCGCTCAAGCAGAAGAAATGGCCGCTCAAGCCAAAGCCGCTATCGAAGCAGAAACTGCCGAAAAAGCAGCCCAACTTGCCGATGCTAAAGCAAAAATAGCTGCTCACGAAGGTGGCGCATTGGGTTTCTTGAGTGATAAAGCAAAAGAACTCGCTGGCGATGCTCAAGAAGGCTTATCTTCCGTAGTAGAAGAAGGTAAAGGCTTTTGGGAAAAAGCAAAAGATTATGTGGCTGGCGACGATAAAAAAGACGCGTAAACGTATTTTTTAATAAGAAGTAATTACAAGGATTTATAATGCCTAATTGGGTAAAAGTGTAGTTTTTTGCACTTTTATCGGGGAAATTAGGTGTTGTAAATCCTTTTTTTGTGTGGGTAAAATCTTTCTAAAATCCCAAATATCTACAAATATTACGGTGCGCTGCACCTTTTATAAGAAAACCCTGTACGAATACATTTATATTACCGTCTCTTTAGCAGGCTAATAATCTATTTACAAATCTGGCTACAAGGAAGAAACGCACACTTCAGTGTACGCAACGCTCGTACGTTAAAGACAAAGCCAACGCTTTGTTTGCTACCACAAAGACTTAGCGTACACATTTATCCACCACAAAAGAGCACAAAGTTCACAAAGCGTAGGGTTTACGCCACACTTTTGCTCACTCTTGTAAACTCGTACGTTAAAGATAATGCTAACGCTTTGTGTTCGAAAAAAAGCGAAGCGTCCAATCTATGTCTTTGTGAACTTTGCGTTCTCGTACGTTAGAGTTATATACAAAGGTAAAGTAAAAAAGTATTTCATTGAGAATAAAAAAAGTCAGTAATTTGTTGAACCGCCGGGAAGGGCAGAGGATTTGTGGACAAGCAGAGTTTTACTCAT
>JAAFHO010000238.1 GCA_013297575.1 Chitinophagales bacterium | reverse complement strand
CGCCCGTTGCAGCAACGGATCGTCCGCCCCTAAATGGGCCAATATTGCGCCATTTTACAGGTTTAAAATAGGCATTGAGTTCGTTTTCGGTGGTTGCTGTTTTTGACTGCGCTGTTGCGGTAAAAAAGGAGAAAAGTATGCCAATGAAAACAAGGGTGATTCTGTTCATCTTTGTAGTTGTCGAAGTGAAATAAGGCCACAAACCTACACCCTGTTTTTTGATTATGCAAGTTGATTTTATTTACCTTTCCATTTTTGGGCAATATGCATAGCTGTTTCGATCATAAATGGCGACCAGTTTTCTGTATTCCAGGCGGAATTGGCCAAACGAGAGTTTTGTATTTCGCGGAATAGGGTAGGGGTATCGGCGGCTGTTTCTAGGATTCGGCTGAGTTCCATTTGGTCTGCGTGTAAATCATTGTCTTCTAAGGGGAATTTAAAAGGGGTGGGCAGGGCGGGGGTATCAAGAAGAAACGTATTGGTTGAGGTGTTTTGATGGTTTGATTCCTGAATAATATGGCTCATTGTCTGGAAGTCTAATTGAAATTGGACTTTACTTTCTGGCGTTTTTAGCCCTGTTCCTATTTGTTCCATGACTACAAATTTGAGGTTGGGACAACGGTGGATGGTTTTTTTTAATAGTTCAAATACTTCCTGAGGAACTTGGTCGTCGTGTGTATCTCTTCGAACTTGTTTTTGGGGTAGGGTAGTGGATGGTTCCCAACTTCCACCGGAGATATGGATTTCGCGAACGCGATGGAGTGGATAAAGCGCAATAATATCTTCGTAATCAATGTCAAAGTTATGGATTTGACAATAGAGGTTGTGTAGGTCTAATATGATAAAACCATTAACGGGCTCAATGAGTTGGTTCAGAAAATCACCGTGTCGTTTTACTTCTTCAAGGGAGTACGAGAAGGCGAGGTTTTCGAGTCCTACCGGGCAGGAGCAGGCATCGTACATGCGCAGCAGCCTATCTTGTCCTATGGCTAATGTTGATTTGGTGAATGGGATGCTGATGGGTGCTCCGTCGTGGAAGTTTTGTCCAGTCATAAACCCGAAGTGTTCTGTGATATGATCGAATTGGAAATTGGTGGTTACTTTTTTGAGGTGTGTGAGCCAGTCTTGTTGTTCCTTGGACCATTTGCCAGAGAAGAGGGAAAAGTAGATGCCGTGACCGATGAGTCGTTTTTCTTGGCTAAATGCTTGCAAGAGTTCTACGAACCATTGAGGTATTTGACGTTCTTTGTAGAGTGCGTCGAAAGACCATTCGATGGCTTCTACTTTTTCATCCATAAATAAAGGAAGGGCTGTTTGTAATATATCGCTGTCTAAATTGCAGGCGATGGACGGGTATATTTGTGTCATGGTGTTGGTTGAATAACGTGTTTTTTACCACAAATGTTTGTAAATTGATTACTTCGTGTGTGTAGATTTTTTTTCTACCACAAAGGTGCTTAGGATTAGATTTATAACGAGTGGAACAGCATATGGGTTGGGTGATCTAAGGAAAGAAATGGGAACAATGGTTGATCTATGATACTATTACACTACTTTTGCCGCAGAATATGTTGCAAAAAATAAAAAATATCAAGCCCGCCGATCTCACCATCGCTGCTGCAATGCTCTTGTCGGTGAGCATGATTTTTTCGCCTTTTTTACTTTCTGTGGGCATGTGGTTGATTGTTGTGGCTGCGCTTTGGGAAATAAAAAGGGTTGGGCGGTCATTTGGAGCATCTATACAGAAATTGGTAGATCATCGTGCTTTTTTGATGATCACGTTGTTGTTTTGGGTATTTGCACTTAGTTTTTTTGGGTCGGAGGATAAAGAATTTTGGCTGGCTCGAACACGTATTCGTATTCCATTTTTGGTACTTCCTTGGGCATTTGCTAATTTACCAGTACTTGGGTTTCGGCGTTATGCAGCACTTATTTATGTGTTCGTATTGATATTGTTTTTGTTTACTGCCGGATCACTCCTCAATTTTGCGTTGGATCCAGATACTATTCTTTCAGGCTTGGGGGAGGGGCAACCAGTTCCTGTACCACGTAACCATATTAGATTTAGTTTGATGATTGTACTGGCCATTGTTTCAGGGGGCTGGCTGGTAGGTAAGGCTGATTATTGGAGTAGCAGGATGGAGCGCAATTGGTTCGCTGGGGCACTTATTTTTTTATTTTTGGCAGTACATGTTTTATCGGTTCGGAGTGCACTGATTGCCCTTTATGCGGCTTTGGGCTTTTCTGTTTTTCGTTTTTTGTTTTTAACGAAAAATTGGAAAGTTGGTATTTTGGCTTTGGTTTTGCTGGTATTAGCACCGGTTATTGCCTTGAATACCGTTGGCAGCCTTAAACAAAGGATAGCGTATATGTTATACGATTGGCAACATTTTAGGAGTGCTGAAGGAGGGGAGAGTTATTCTGATTCCGAACGGTTTATCTCCTTGGATGTAGGCGCTCGGATTTGGATGGACAACAAAGTGATGGGTGTAGGAGTTGGCGATTTAGAACAGGAAACGCAACGCTATACTTCCAAATTCCATCCTTTTTATGCTGAAACACCCAAATTGCCGCACAACCAATTTATCTATATACTTGCTGGTACGGGGTTAATTGGATTAATGATAAGCCTATTGGCGCTACTTTATCCACTTACTATTGCAACTTATCGAAAGTTTTATTTATTTATTATATTTCAAGTTATCGTATTTGTCTCTTTTTTGGTGGAATATACCTTAGAAACATCTATTGGAGCGGCATTTTATTTGTTTTATATGCTTTGGTGGATGCGTATGGCGGAGGAACAAGAACAATAGTTGTAAAAAACGACCATTAAAACTCCGCTACTTTTTCCAACAACCATTCCTGATTAACGGTACTGGCTGTGGCGTTAGCAATATCTTCCTTTAATTTTTGAATCGCATTTTGGTCGCCGCTTTTCAACCGCATCAAACGGCGGACATAACCCAGTAGATTAATATAACCATTTTTGATACCATCAGGTAGGTCTTTTTGGCGATTGATGAATGTGCGATAAGTCTCTAGAAAAGTATCTAATGCCTCGTATTCGTCCAGTTCGTAATAGGCAATGACAATCATCACCTTACTGATGAGGTTGATATAAAGGTCGTCGTATTCTACGTCGCGTACGTGGTTGAGTACATTATTAAAATCTTTTTTGTAAAGCGATACCCGTGCCATATTGAATTTATACATATTGTTTCGAGTGTCGGCGGGTAGTAAATGAATGTTTTCATTCACAAATTGCTGCGCCCAATCCATTTTGCCCAACCGAAGGCCAGCAATAACAATATTATTAAAACGGCGAGAAGCAAGTTCGCCATTTACGATAAAAACACCCTGACTAATCCCCACTTCAAATAGGTCAAAATACTCTTGTAAAAAAGATTTATCCCCCTTATTTACGCGGCTAATCGAATAGTTGAGGGTAGCGTCAAAGAAATTAATACTTTCTTCTTGAGGGATATAAACAGCATATTTCTCAAGAATAGCCTTTAGTTTGTAATAAAACTCCACGTTGTCGCCATTACTGATGGTTTGATATGTATAGTAATTGATGGCCAGTTCGGGGTGTTCATCTAAATTATACTTTTCGCAAAGTTTTAGTATCGCATCTACATCATTCATGTCAAAACCCTTGGTAATAATGATATTATTGGTTAAGGCGTTATTGAGGAGTTTGAGTTTTTCTGTTAAATAAAATAGGTCAAGATTAGATGAAATTTTGTCAATGTTCAGATTTTGGTCAATTTTGACATCGAAATTCATCAGACTATGGTACTTTTTTTCAAATGCATAAGCATAATAATAATCAGAAAAACGCCAATAATTTCTATCAAGGTACAACTTGGCCTGATCGTTAATCACGCCTTTTATCAATGGTTGAATATTCCTTTTGAGGATAAAATCGATGCGATCCAAATTAGCATTTTCATCGTGTAAAAGGTAGTTTTCAATAGACATAAACTGCTCCACCAATTCCATCAAATCAGAACAAGCCTTTCTAAAATTGGTATCATTATAAGGCTTTCCAGGAAATATTTTAGACCATACTTTTTCTTTCACAAAACCCGTTTTTTCTTTCTCCACAAGATCAATAAGTACTTCAAATAATTTAGTCAAAGTCTTACTTTGATTAAAAAAAGGAGATTGTAAAAATTTGTCTAAACGCTTCCTGTCCTGAGCGCTAAACATACTTAAAACCTGAAAAAGCCGGTTGGATTTTAATTGAATCCGGCTTGGGGTTTTCTCATCTTGAGTGGGCAACATTTTGATCTATAAAATTAAATGGTTGATGAAAGCGGTCGTTTTGAGCGGGGAACGGTTTTATTGGAGCGAATATGGCTTTTGTGCTTTAATTAATAAGTTAATGCTTGTTTCACAAAAAAATAATTAAATCAGATGAGTTATTTCTATTAAATTGCTTTTTTATAAAATTAAATTTTGCATTTAGGTCGATTAGTATTTTAATAAGTGTTAATATGCGAATATTCTGAATTTTTAGAAATAAAAAAAATAAATCCTGCTGTCGAGTTTTTCAATTAATTCTTCACAAAGGTAAAAAAAAATAAAAGAAGGTTGTAGTTTAGGTAAACAATCCCTTACTTTTGTACGATTTTAAATTGACATATCCATGAATTTACGCATACATTATTTTATCTTTAAGGTCGCATTAGGGATATTATTGCTCGTGCTAAAAGGCAGCATTGTATATGGCCAAAATAGCTCCCCACTACGGCAGTTAAACACCTCTGTAAACGTACAAGTTTTTGATACTATATCAGGACTTAATCTTGCGTTGAGTAAGATCAATCCACTGGCCAAACACGGCAGTGTTTCGATCAGCGTTCTGTCGTCTGGAGGTGCAGGTAACCCCTATGTATATCAAGTTCGATATACGCCCGCTACTGGTTTTGTAGGCATGGATACTTTTGCTTTGGAATACAATTACTACGGCTCTTATCCTTTCCTTACTTATCGCGGTTTCCGCGTTTCTGTATTTCCTAGTTTGCTAAATGCCCGCCAAGATTTTGCGACAACAAGTGTGGGTACACCAGTTTCTATTCCGGTGTTGGATAATGATGATACCTCTAATGGTACATTGACCTTGACCGAAATACCAGCATCAACGCACGGCACGGCTGTCATTGCTGGTAATAATGTTATATTTACCCCAGCAGCAGGATTTACTGGAACTGGGCATTTTAATTATACTGTTTGCGATGGTTCTGGATTTTGTAAAACATCCTCCGGTACAGTTGGAATTCATGCCAATACTGCACCAAATAACGATACCATTCAAGTTTTTACCGCTCGAAATGCGCCCCTTAACTACCCATTATTGTACAATGGGTATAGTATGTTTCAAGCACCCTCCAGCGGCACAGTTTTTATTAATGGAGGACAAAGTTTTCGATATTCCCCGAATTTTAATTTTAGCGGCAATGACCAATTTGTACTGGTCAATAATGACTTCGGTACCCCTGTTTACAAAACCATCAAAGTAACAACGCTTAATACGCCTGTTCAAAATTTAATGGCGATTGAGGATTATGCTTATACGCCCAAGAATACTCCGATAACTTTTAATGTACGTCAAAACGATATTGGTAACTTGCTGGTGCGTGGCTGGACGATTCCCAATAACCTTGCAGGTACAGTAACTGGTACTAATGCGCTCGGAAATGTAACTTTTACGCCCAATAACAATTTTAGTGGCGTTGCTACTTTTTATTATAAATTAGGCAACACCAATGTTCCAGACCTTGAAATTGGAACAGTAAACGTTATTGTTGGTAATCTACCACCCTCTGCGGGACTATTTGATTTAACGACACCCAAGGAAACTCCTTTGGTTATCAATTATAAATTGCCATTTATTGGTTTTGATTTTGCGGTAACAGACGCGCCCGCTCACGGTGTTTGTTCTTATCATCCGGGGTTAACTACCCAAACCTATGGTGGTCAAACAGTAACGGGGCATAACCTCTTGGTTTATACGCCTACTCCCGGATACACAGGCATTGATGAGTTTGAGGTGAATTACTGTATTGCTTCTAATGGCAACTGCCAAACCGTAAAAATTGCTGTAAACGTGACGGAAGTGCTGGCTTCTTCAGCACCTTACTGTATTGGTGATGAATGTGTTTGGGCTGGTGATGCCAATAATGACGGTATTGTAAATAATAAAGATTTACTACCTATTGGCTATTTTATGGGGCAAAACGGCAATACGCGCTCAAATGCTGCCTTAGAATGGTATGGTCAATATGGGAATGATTGGAATATTCCATACGTTGTCAGTGATATTGATCTCAAATACGCCGATACAGATGGTAGTGGCCAAGTGGAAAGCGAAGATACTTTGTCGTTGGGGCTATTTTATGGTCAAACGCATAAATTATTACCTACAATCCCCGCTGTCTCAAAAGGATTACCTTTCTTTTTAAATTTCCTTACCCCGCCTAATCCTCAAGTTGGCGATTTGGTGCAGGTAGAGGTAAAGTTGGGCAATGCTAGTTTTCCTGTTACTAATATTTACGGTTTTACTTTTGATGTGCGGCTCAGTCCGATGTTGGTGGATTCGGCCTTCCACATGGAGTACTTTCCCAATACCTGGATCAACTCTAATGCGCCGTTTTTAACGATGGATAAACGGCCTCGTATAGGTAAATTGGAGACTGCATTTACCCGTACAAATGGTGTTGCAGTGAGTGGTCATGGTACTGTGGGGCAGTTTGACTATATAGTTGTAGATATTATTCAAGGTGCTCGCCCAGCAGATGGTATGCAGGCCGCCGCTAGTCCAATGTCGATCGTCATTGAAGGTAATACCATGAATGCCAATGGTGCATACTCTCCGCTTTACGAAGGTATTATCCCATTTTCGGTAACACCCCGCAACGAACAAAAAAGTACGGTAACTGTACATAGTGACGAACTGCGCGTTTACCCATCTCCTGCATACTCAAACCTTCAGGTACACCTCAATGGCAATGATTTGATGGAAGATTTGTTGGTTACAGATATTGCAGGTAAGGCTATTTGGCGTTCGAATAAGATTTCGGCAGAACACCATCAAATTGATGTTTCTTCGTTGTCCAACGGCATTTATTTGCTGACGGCACGTACCCAAAGCGGCCAAGTAACGAGAAAATTTGAGGTCTTTAAATAAGAGTAATTCTTGATGCATAATCTCTTGTGACCGTTTTTACTTTTTGCCCATTAAATTGATATTTGATGAGCAATACTTTTCCTGCTCTTTCGTTATTTCGAAACTTTTAATAACCTGAAAATTACATTAAAAAAAGATAATTTATACGATTTTGGACTTATAGTTTATTCAATTATGAGGCCAAAATCGTTCCCCGCTTCCCTTTAATCACAAACATGTTAAAAAAACTTATCCCCTTCGAGAAGGTACCGCAATTGGCCAAAACCGATCTCGCTTACGCTACAGGAGTAGAACATTTAGTTCCCTTTTACAAATACGATCTCCGTCAGGATGTTTTCCACCAAATTATCCAAGACAAAAGTAAGGCAGAACTGCCACGAGAAGTTTTAGCGGATACATTGCTCGAGCAGTACGCTAATATTCCCAATCATGGCCATATTATTCCCCTAATTGAGTCACTGCGCAATAAAAATACTTTTACAGTAACTACTGCGCACCAGCCTTGTCTTTTTACAGGGCCACTTTATTTTATTTATAAAGCGATAACGACGATTAATTTGGCCGAAGCGGTACAAGGAATCATCGGGCCAGCGCATAAAATTGTCCCTATTTTTGTGCTTGGTGGCGAAGATCATGATATCGAAGAGGTAAATAATATTAATCTATTCAATAAAAAAGTGGTTTGGGAACCAGGGGTAAATGGCCCTGTGGGCAAAATAAGCACAGCCTCTTTAGCGCCTATTTTGGAGCAAATGAATGGCATATTGGGTACCGCCGATTTGGCCCGCACACTATATACACGTATAGAGGCCGCCTATACCCAGCATGCTACTTTTGGAGCCGCTACACAAGCATTGATA
>JAAFHO010000237.1 GCA_013297575.1 Chitinophagales bacterium | reverse complement strand
ACGGTGAATCCATCCGGTGGAACAGGGGCATTATCGTGGGAATGGAGTACGGGTGATACATTGGCCACAGCCCAGTTTCCAGTAAGTGGCATTTATGCTATTACCATCACGGATGCTAATGCTTGTACACAAAAAGGCATGGTGACAATAGGCGGAACGGGCACGGCTATGGTTTTTGAATTCCATGCAATTTGCTCCGGCGAAACCTTTGTGCGTGGTAACCAATCATTTACGCAATCGGGTTTGCATAGTGTCATAATTCCAAGCCCTAATGGATGCGATTCTATTATTGATTTTTATTTGACGGTAGTGGATGGCATAGATTTACTCGCTAATGTACCTACACAAACCACAGTAACGTGTGGAACTCCTCTACAGGTCGTATGTGCAGGCTCGGGCGCGAATACCTACGCTTGGACACGTAATGACCAACCTATTGGCAATGGAACAGCTTGTTTGGATATTGTAGCAGGCGGCAATTACGCTATTAACTTGACGAATACTACTGATGGAAAAACCTGTACGTTTACAAAAGCAATTGATGTGGCCGAGCATTTGGCGGCAGGAACGTTACAAGCAAGTGGCACAGGTTTATATATGGGTGCTTGTTATACAGGGGATTTAGGGGTCACAGCCATATCTAGTGCTTCCGAGCAGATTAGTGCTTATACATGGACTTATAATAATGCCATTGTGTCTTTGGCAGATACTTGCTCCTATATTATCCCAAATCCAAATAACGGATTGGGAACGCTTAATTTGAAAACAATTGACCAATATGGTTGTCAAAAAGAAGTCCAAAATATCATTATTACAGCACAACAGCCACAGCTACAGCCTGTTATTTTTGGTGCATTGCAGCAAACCAACTGCGATGGTACAATCTCTGTGAATTTGAATGTAGCCGGAGGCGCACAACCCGTAACCGTACATTGGTCTTCAGGTGTCATGGGCAATCCGGTGGATTTGTTACCAGGTTTTAATAATGTGGAAGCCATAGATGCCGCGGGCTGTATTACCTCCGTTTTTGTGATCGTAGAAGATTTTAGTATTGAGATGCAAAGTAGCCCTACTTCGGGCATTGCGGCTGCTGATGGGAAGGCTACTGTGTTGGTAAAAGGAGCGATCAATTTGCCTTATACGACACTTTGGAATACAGGTGCAACCACCACCACTATAACCAATTTGAATCCAGGCACCTACTGCGCCACAATAACCGACGGAAGCGGCTGTACCCGCACTGCTTGTACAGAGGTGTTAAATACCAGTGGCGTAACCCAACCTTTTGGACAAGTAAAGGGTCTTTCTATTTATCCCAATCCTGCAACAGTTGGAACCGAAGTACAGATTACACCAGTAGAAGAAAAAGCCTTGTGGAAATTGGTAGATTTGAATGGTCGAACCCTCGATGAGCAATGGATCCAATTAGGGCAAAGTACCTTGCGACTACCCGATTATTTGCCCGAAGGAATATATACAGTGGTTGTGCAGTCGAATAATTTTTTGCAGTGGGACAAAATTTTTTTAAAGAACGGGCGTTAATCTCGCTCATTTAAGAAAGAAATGCTTATCTTTGCGGCTCTTTCCGAAATTAAATCATTTTAGTTAACTAAACACATTCTCGACAACATGATCAAGAAACTTCTATTCCCAGCACTTGTAGGTGCTATGACAATGTTCGCATCTTGCGAATCTGACCCTTGTAAAGATCTCGAAGGCAAATGCGGTACAGGTACTTGCTTTGATGGCACTTGCGTATGCGACGAAGGTTACGAAGCAGACGCTGCTGGCGTTTGTAACGTAGAGTGGCCAACAAAATTCATTGGTGATTACCTTGGAAGCGAAGTAAGCACATCTACTGATCCTAACGGAAGCGGTACTTTTAACTTGAGCACACCATGTGTTATCAAAGCCGTTACGGGTTCTACTACATCTGTTCGTGTCGAAAACCTTGGTGGTTTCCAAACTACGATCACTGTTAATGTAAAGAAAGCCAACAGCTCTGATGCTTCTGCTTTAAATTTAGATTTTACAGATGTGGCTGACGCAGGTGGTGACAAATGGTCTGGTGTATTAACATACGACCCTGCTACTAAAAAATTGAGCGGTTCTTATACCCTCGTTGATAACTATACTGGTGGTTCTTACACTACTACCTCTGTCATCAACTACACAAAACAATAATCTATTTTAGATTAAATACTAGTAAAACGAGTCGTTCGGTGTTCCGGGCGGCTCGTTTTTTATTACTACCTTTGCAGGAAAATTACTGCAACTGTGAATTTAACCGAAATTGCTATACGGCGGCCATCGCTTATTATCGTATTGTTTACGATATTGAGTTTTATGGGTATTGCCTCTTATACTTCTCTACCGATTGAACTGGTGCCCAAGTTCAGTCCGCCTGTTGTTACTATTATTACGGCTTATCCGGGTGCTTCGCCCAGCGAAGTAGAAAATACAGTGGCCAAACCCATTGAGGATGCCATTTCATCTTTGGAAGGTATTGACCAAATACAGGTCGTTTCTAACGAAAATGTGTGCTTTATCGCTGTTGAATTTGAGCAACAAGTTGATTTGGATAAATCGGTACAAGAAATTCAGCGCAAAATGAACCAAGTCGTATCCCTTTTCCCAAAAGAGGTACGCGCCCCGGTGATTAATAAATTTGCATTAGACGAATTACCCGTAGTACGCCTTGCGGTGAGCGGCAATATGTCGGGTACTGCATTTTACGATTTGGTCAAAAACCGCGTCGTCTCCGAAATTGGTCAGGTAAAAGGCGTTGCGCAGGTTAATATCCTCGGCGGCGAACAACGCGAAGTAAAGGTCAATATCAATTCTTATAAAATTGAACAATATGGCCTCTCGCTCTTGCAAGTATCGCAAGCCATACAAGCGGCTAACCTCGACTTCCCAACCGGTAAAGTAACCGATGATGTAAGCCAAGTCCGTATTCGTTTGGCCGGAAAATTTAATTCTTTGGACGAAATACGCGCTTTAGTCATAGGGAAAAGTCGATTTGGAGGCACCGTATTTCTACGCGATATTGCAGATGTACAGGATGGCGTGCGTGACCCCGAAATCGTGTGCCGCGCTAACGAAAGCCCCGCAGTAGGTATTAGTATCCGAAAACAAGGCGATGCCAATGCCGTGGAAATGTCGGATTTGGTATTGGAAAAAATAAAAAAACTCGAAAAAACGTACGAAAAAGAAGGGCTCAAGTTCCAAGTAGTGGCCAATAGCAGCGTGTTCACCAAAATGTCCACCGATGCCGTAATCGAGGATTTAATCATTGCCGTGATCCTTGTGAGTTTGGTTATGCTGCTCTTTTTGCATAGTATCCGCAATGCTATGATTGTATTGGTGAGTATCCCAACCTCCATTGTGAGTACCTTTATTATGATGAAACTCTGCGGATACTCGCTCAATATGTTGAGTTTATTGGGTTTGTCCTTGTCGATCGGTATTTTGGTGGACGATGCTATTGTCGTCATTGAAAATATATATCGACACTTAGAAATGGGTAAAGACCGCGTGCAGGCGAGTTACGATGGCCGAACGGAGATTGGATTTACGGCAATTAGTATTACATTGGTGGATGTAGTGGTGTTTTTACCCATTGTGTTTACGGTGGGTTTGGTGCCCAATTTGTTGCGTCAATTTTGTATGACCGTACTCACCTCTACCCTTATGTCGCTTTTAGTTTCCTTTACATTGGTACCTTGGCTTACCTCAAGGGTGGGTAAATTGCACCGTTTTGAAGGGAAAAATATCGGCGGGCTGATTATCAAATATTTTGAGCAGTTTTTAGATTGGTTAACGGATGGTTTTGTCGCTGCTTTGCGCTGGTCACTTCGGAGTGGTTGGAATAAATTTATCACCATCACTACAGCCGTATTACTGCTCATCGGCTCAGTGTTTTTGGTCACGAGTGGATTGATTGGTAATTCCTTTTTTGATGCCGGTGAAAGGGGCGAATTTCTAGTGGGTGTGGAGTTGCCAAAGGACGCTTCCCTTGCTCAAACCAACGCTGCTATTCAAAAAGCAGAAGCCTTTTTGCGCCAACAACCCGATGTCATTCGCACTTTTACAACAGTAGGTACGACGAATAAAGCATTTGGCCTCAATGCGCCGTTTATTGGTGAAATTCATGTGTTTCTAAAGCCTTATCCAGAGGAGCGCAAAGTGCTTACGCCGATATATGCCCTCCAAACGAAGATTAAACTCGAAGAACACATCGCCGGGGTAAAAATAAAAACCTCCCCAATTGATATTATGGGGCTGTCCTTTATGCCCATTGAGATTTATTTGAATGGCCCCAATTTGGACTCCCTGCTTGCTATGTCCAACACGATACAAGGCATAATGAAAGGCGTGCCGGGTTGTGTGGATATTACGCCATCCGTAGAGGGCGGAAACCCCGAAATAAGGGTGGACGTGGACCGCAAGCGCATGGCCGATTATGGTCTGGTGATGGCTCAGGTGGGTCTTACGCTCCAAACGGCGTTCAGTGGTAATACAGATGCACGTTACCGCGATGGCGAATACGAATACCCTATCCGCATTGCTTTAGATGCTTTTGACCGTCGCAGTGCCGATAATATAGCGCACCTTTCGCTCGTAAATCCATTGGGCAGCACGGTATATCTTCAGCAATTTGCTGATATTAAAGAAGGTGTTGCCCCTACTCGTCTCGAACGGCGCGACCGGATGCCTTCTATTGTATTTACAGCACAGGTAATTGGGCGACCCAATGGCTCTGTGAGTCGTGATATTAAAGCGCAGTTGGACAAACTACCTTTACCTACGGGTTCATATATTAAATACGGCGGTGACCTCAAGCGGCAACAGCAGGGTATAGGTACCATGAGTTTTGCGCTTTGGACTTCGTTGCTTTTGGTTTATTTAATTATGGTCGCCCTGTACGACAACTGGGTATATCCGTTTGTGGTATTGATTACCATTCCGCTTTGTATCATTGGCGCGTTTTTAGCACTGGCATTGGCGAGTGAAAACTTAACTGTTTTTACAGGTCTTGGTATGTTGATGTTGATCGGTTTAGTGGGCAAAAACGCTATTCTTGTTGTTGACTTTGCCAACCAACTGCGCAGCGAGGGTATGCCCCTCCATGAAGCATTGCTAACGGCTACTAAAATGCGTTTTCGCCCAGTTTTGATGACCAATATTGCCATGGTAATCGGACTTTTGCCCATTGCCATGACAGGCGGTGCGGGCTCGGCTTGGAAAAACGGTTTGGCTTGGGCCATCATAGGCGGCCTTAACTCGTCTATGTTCCTGTCGCTGATTATCGTTCCCGTAGTATATGGACTATTTGATACGATGTTGACAAAGGCCGGACTGAACCATCGGAAGGCTGTTGATTTTAAGAAGACCCCTTAGTCCCCTGAACAAAAGTCTCACTTTGTAGCCTTTCGATCAGCATAGTGGTCAATCGGCGCACCATATCGGGTTCCTGTTCCAAAAAAGTGGTCAATTCGTCCGTTGTAAAATGGCCAATAATCATACCGCAAAGCTGGTTGCGCAGCCGTAAATCGGAGCGGACACTATCGGTAATCCAGTCCATTTGGTCTTTTTTTGCCATTTTAAAATACGTATCCCTACGTTTTAGGATATAAGCATAAAACACTTGAATGAGCAGCGGGTGCTGCATTTTCAGGATAGGCCGGAGGGTGGTATTTTGAAACACTTCCTCTGGTTTTGAAAGATTTGTTTTTAGGGCCAATACGGGGCGGAGCGCAATGCGCTGCTCATCATTTTCTATCATGTGGTGTATAACTGTTTAAAAGGAGGTAATGTTGTAAATATTTTTAAAATCTAATTTGAAACACGGTCTTTTCCGCAGCAACGGTAGCCAGTGAAAAGCCAAATTGGTGGCTCGACAAAATTTCGCGAATCAGTGTAAGCCCTACGCCTTGGCCTGTGTTTTTAGTGGTAAAAAAGGGCGAAAATAGCAACGGCGCAACCGATTCATCAATACCTTTTCCTGTATTGGTAATACTTAACTGAGGCGGATTTAAGGTGGTAGAAATAGAAATTGTACCACTTTGCTCTATCGCCTCAATGGCATTTTTGATAATATTAATCAATACTTGTTCCATTTGCTGCATATCGGCATTGATCCAAAAGGATTGATCTGCCAACTCAAACGAAAAGTGTACATCGTGTTCCTTCGCTTTGAATCCCATCAAAACGGCCACATTATGGAGTAAATCGTGTAAATCAAACCTTTCTTTTTGTAATGCTGGCAAACGAACCACATCGGCAAATCGGCGCATAAACTGATTGAGGTGTTCATTACGGTTGTAAGCAATTTGTAACGCTTCAAAATCGCGCGATTGCAATGGTGCTGTTTGAGAACGCGACAACAGCGTATCAATAATAGAATTAATAGCCCCGATTGAATTATTCACTTCATGCGCCATCATTCGGATTACCTTGCCATAAGCCGTCTTTTCGGCCTCCAAAATTTCTGCCGTTAACTCTTCGATCATCACAAAAGCACGAGGAAAACCGCGATCGATAAACTGCGCTTTTTGCACTTTATACTTCTTAACGCCCCCCATACTCAGCAGGTTTGCAGTACCCATGGGTTGCTCTATAATGGTTTTTAGGAAGGTATGGCCTAGTTGCAATACGGGCTGGTGCTGATTTGGAAGTTCCAAGAGTGCTGCCGCCTTTGGGTTAATGGAGTCCACTTTTTGGTCGTAATCCAGCATAATAATGCCCGTTGGCGAGGTTTGTATCAGTTTTTCCAAGAAAAAATGCTGTTCCTCCTGCAAGGTGCGTTCGGTGCGTAATTGATCGATCATTTCGTTATATACCCCAATTAACTTGTCCATTTCGTATTTGCCAGTGGGTATAAAACGGACATTAAAATCGCGATCACGCATAGCATCGGTGCCGCGCAGGAGCAGTTGAAGCGGATTGATAAGGTCGTTGTACAAAGACCACGAAAGACCTACCGAAACCAATATCACCACTTCAGAAACGATAAAGAGGATTTTGTTTTTTTCAAATACAAAATACGACAGGACGAGCGCCACTGTATGTATAAAAACGATATAAAGAATAAATTTATATTGGAGTTTCATATTGTTTTATTCCTCTTGATAAGGTATGTCATATTTTTCCAAACGTCGATACAATGCCGAACGCGTTAGTCCCAATGACCGCGCCACACGTGCAATTTTCTCTTTGTGAAATGCCATTGCCTGACGAATCATTTGGATTTCCATCGCTTCCAGAGTCATAGTGCCCACTTCTGGCAATCCTGTTTTGTTTTTCGGGGTGGCAGGTTCATATTGTTGCTGAAAATCGGTCAATTGTAAATCATCGTGGCTAGACACCAGAACGGTACGCTCTACAAGGTTTTTCAACTGTCTGATATTACCGGGGAGCGGCAATGCTTTGAGCCATTGCATACTTTCTATCGAAATTTGGAGTGGCCGGTCGTACAATTCGCTTAAGTTTTTAAGGAAATGGCGTACCAATAGTGCAATGTCTCCCGGTCGCTCGCGCAGGGGCGGGAGGCGCAAGGCAATGAGGTTGATACGATAAAGCAAGTCTTCCCGAAAAGTTTGGTCTGCCACCATCTC
The DNA here is from genome assembly GCA_013297575.1 of Chitinophagales bacterium. GTDB lineage: Bacteria > Bacteroidota > Bacteroidia > Chitinophagales > Saprospiraceae > M3007. Next base: position 456 of record JAAFHO010000237.1, on the reverse strand, counting down.
CTCCAAGTTTCGGTTAGTAGCGCAAATAACCCGTGTATTGACCGTTTTGGTGCGGCTGCTACCGAGTACTTCAAAACTGCGGTCTTGCAGCACCCGCAAGAGTTTTACCTGACTAGACAGGTCCAAATCACCTATTTCATCCAAAAAAATGGTGCCATTCTGCGCCATTTCGAAGCGCCCGACCCGATCTGTCCGAGCATCAGTAAATGCTCCGCGCACGTGGCCAAACATTTCAGATTCAAACAAACTGGTCGAAATACCACCTAAATTGACCTTTACAAAGGGCTTTTTATTGCGGCGGCTATTTTCGTGTATCGCCTCGGCAATGAGTTCTTTACCAGTGCCGCTTTCACCCATAATGAGTACAGGTGCATCGGTGAGCGCTACACGGCCAATCGTTTCGAGTATTTTTAGCACTGCTGGATCCTCGCCTATAATTTGGCCAAAATCAAACTG
>JAAFHO010000236.1 GCA_013297575.1 Chitinophagales bacterium | reverse complement strand
TTATGTATTTCGGCACTGATAAGGCCGGCGCGGTCGCCAGTTTTGGGATCCACGTATTTAAAAAGATCGTCGATGACCTTAGAGAATGATTTTTCCGTTTCCCGGTGTAAGTTACTGACGGCGATACGCGCAGCCAGCAAAGCATAATCGGGGTGGATAGTAGCCATAGAGGCGGCAGTTTCTGCGGCCAAGTTATCGAGTTCGACGGTGGTAACGCCGTCGTAAAGACCCATAATAACCTTTTTGGACACTTCAATGATGCTCACAAAGTGCGGGTCGAGGCCATAAGACAATTTGCGGAGGCGAGCGGTGATCTTGTCAAAAGATACATCCTCTTTGCGTCCTGAGCGTTTAATTACTTGCATATTGATAGTTGGTTTTTGATTAAACCCTTTTGTTTTTTTGATTTAGATTTACAATTAAAATTCCGCGTCCATAGAGAACACCTGATCTTCTCTATTATTCATTACGCCTGCTTTTTGGTAATCACCCACGCGTTTTTCGAAGAAATTAGTTTTGCCTTGTATCGAAATCATATCCATAAAAGGGAATGGGTTGGTGGCACCATATACCTTTTCTTGTCCAAGTGAGTTCAACAGGCGGTCGGCCACAAACTCTATATATTGCTGCATCAATACGGCATTCATACCGATAAGGCTTACGGGCAACGCATCGGTTACAAATTCCTTTTCAAATTCAACGGCCTCGGTGATGATGGCGCGTACCTCGTCGTTGGTTGGCGGGTGTTCGAGCATAGAGAACAGTAAGCAGGCAAAATCGCAGTGCATACCTTCGTCGCGGCTGATAAGTTCGTTAGAAAACGTAAGACCCGGCATCAGTCCGCGGCTTTTGAGCCAATAAATGGAGCAGAAAGAACCAGAGAAGAAAATACCTTCTACAGCTGCAAATGCTACCAAACGATGACCAAATGATGGCGCATTTTGGATCCAGCGCATGGCCCAATTTGCTTTTTTAGAAACGCAATCCAAGTTTTGAAGGGCATTGAACAAAAAGTCCTTCTCTTTGGGTTCCTTTATATAGGTGTCAATCAAGAGCGAATACACCTCGGAGTGTATGTTCTCAATAGCGATTTGAAAGCCATAAAAACAACGTGCTTCTGGAATTTGCACTTCGCTCATAAAGTTCATTACGAGGTTCTCGTTCACAATACCATCAGAAGCGGCAAAAAACGCCAATACGTGTTTAATAAAATGACGCTCGTTGTCATTTAGTTTTTTGTCCCAGTCCACCATATCTTGTGCCAGGTCAATTTCTTCTGCAGTCCAAAAGGAGGCTTCTGCTTTTTTGTACCAATTCCAAATCTCAGGGTATTTAATGGGGAGCAATACAAAGCGATTGGGGTTCTCCATTAAAATTGGTTCGATGATTTCAAGTTCGTGTGTCATGTATAATATATTAGTCTCAATGCTGAGTGTATTTTTTGAATTTGAGCGAAACCCCTTTATCCCCAGTGAACCACTGTGAACGAAGGCAAATTGAGGATTAGTTGATTGACGCGCTAAACGTCGAAATATTATGGGAAAAACCTGCAAGAAAGCGAAACAACCACTTAATTCTGTTTCACTACCGATTTATTGAATTTCGGAAGGACGAAAGTAGGCAGCATTTTCAACCTAAAGGTAATTGAGTTATCCACACGATGTTAATAATTTTCACAACTAATTGATTTTCAATGCAAACTTGAAATGTTAAAATTACCAACACTGTGGATAACTCAATGTGGAAAAAAAATGTTTAAAAAGTGTGAACTTTTGTTTTAGGTAATAAGTGGGTGAAAATGAGTGGATTAGGTTGCCCTCTATCTCCACCGCAGCAATTTCCCATGTGACATACACCCTGTTGTTCAATGGGAGAACGGATGAAACGAATTTTACGGATTAGAGCGGATTGTTTCAAAATAATCCGTTTAAATCCGGGTGATCCGTTTCATCCGTTGTGCTATCCTGTTTTAGTTTTGATCTACATGGGAAATTGCTGTCTCCATCGACAATAAATATCCGATCTTCCAAAAAATTAAACATCAAAAGAGCCAATCCAAGGAGCATATTCCCCCTACACACCAATAAATTTCCGCTCAAAAAAATCAAAAGTATAAGTATTTGGTTTTTTTTGTCCATAGCTTTCTACCTTTGCATGTTTTTGAGAATAAGTATTCGGTTACTTTGTCTCAAATACAAACCAATTCATCATTAAATTCAACCATTTAGTTCGCCATTAATATCCTTAAATATCTTACTGCAATTATGCTCAAACAAATTTTTATCACCTTTACTCTTTTCCTTTGTGCCACTTTTTGCCTCGTTGCACAGCAAAATGATCCCATTTTATTTACGGTAAAAGGTACGCCCGTGCGTGTCTCGGAGTTTAAAGGGATTTATACCAAAACCAACCAGGACAAAGCCGACTTTAGCCGCGCATCTTTGGAGGAATACCTCGATTTGTATGTTAAATTCAAATTGAAAGTGCAAAAAGCACGCGATTTGTACTTGGATACAGTGCCTGCGCTTAAAACGGAATTGGACGGCTATCGCCGACAATTGGCGGCTTCGTACCTCGTGGACCGCGAAGTGACCGACAAATTGGTACAAGAAACACACGCTCGCATGATGCAAGATGTGGAAATTAGCCATATATACCTCGCTGTGGATAAAAATGCCCCAGCCGCTGATACCTTGAAGGCTTATAACCGCATCAAGGAAATTATGCAGCAAATAAAAGGTGGCAAATCCTTTGACGCGGCTGCCGCTGAATTCTCAGATGATAAATCCGCCAAAGAATCTAAAGGCTATATTGGTTATGTGACCGCTATGCTGCCCGATGGTTTTTATACCATGGAAAATGCCATTTACAACGCAAAACCTGGCGATATCACTGGCCCAATTCGCACCAATAGCGGTTACCATATTGTAAAGGTAATCGGCTTCCGCCCTGCTCGTGGTGAAATTGAAGTATCGCAAATCCTAATCCGCAAAGGCGAAACACCAGAAAAGGCTGCTATCGCTAAAACACGGATTGATAGCGTTTATACTGCTTTGAAAGCAGGTGGCGATTGGATGAAAATGTGTGCTGCTGTTTCCGAAGACAATATGACCAAGGCAAAAGGCGGTGATATTGGCTTTTTCGGGATCAATCGCTACCAAAAAGGTTTTGAAGATGCCGCTTTTGCCCTTAAAGCCGATGGCGATATTTCTATGCCCGTAGAAACTACGATTGGTTGGCATATCATCAAACGTAAAAGCGCAAAACCTGTAGCCAGTTTTGAAACGATGAAACGTGGCCTTAGCGACCGCGTAAAAAAAGATAGCCGCAGCGAAGCCGCCAAACAAAGTATCATTACCCGTATTCAAAAAGAAGGTAAATTCAAGGAGTTTCCTGAAGCACTCAATAAATGGACGGCCACACAACAAGATTCTGTATTCCATACTTTCCGCTGGAAACCAGATGCTGCAAAGCCGCAAACACCCTTGTTTAGTTTTGATGGTCAAAATTACACATTGGCCGATTTTGAAGATTTCTGCTCCCGCGCCAGCCGCGATCGGATGCGTGGTAAAGGTTACCCAGTAGAAGAAACTGTTTCAAAATTGTACAAAACTTGGAAGGACGAAACGTCTCTCCGTTTTGAGGAAACCCAACTTGATAAAAAATATCCCGAATTTTCTGCTTTGATGCGCGAATACGAGGGTGGTATGCTCTTGTTTGAAGCCGCAAAAGTGGAAGTTTGGGACCGCGCGAATACCGATACTATTGGATTGGAAAAATTCTTCAACGAAAATTTGAAAGAAAAATTCAAATGGGACGAGCGCGCTAAAGTAAGCATCTATACGCTCAAAACTACCGATGTCAAAGTGATCGAAAAAGTACGCACCTTGGCCACTAAAAAACCTTCCGCCGATGTCCTCAAAAAATTCAATAAAAAGGGCGGTGATATGGTAGCTGTAATGGAACGCGTTTACGAAAAAGGTAAAAACAAGGATGTTGACGCTATTTGGAAAGCAGGTGCGCTGACGGCTGCAAAATCAGACGAAAGTACCAAAACCACTAACTTTATGAAGGTGGAAGAAATTACACCACCTACGCCAAAGAAACTCAGCGAAGCAAAGGGTTATGCCGTTGCAGATTACCAAGATTACTTGGAGAAAAACTGGGTAGAAAAATTGCGCGCAGAATATAAAGTGGATATCGACCGCAAGGTTTTTGAAAGTTTGATTAAGAAATAAGAGATTGGTAAATTCTGTCGGCATGACTCAAAGGTCAATGTTGACAACTTAAACAGACCTAGACCCTGATAAGGGTCAAACATGAGTAGCCCCGAATGAAATTCGGGGATTAAGAGGGGGAAGGGGGGAACCCTGAAAGGGTTGAACGTAATGAAACGCTCATAAAACGTTGACGTTCAACCACTTCGTGGTTGTTAAACTATTGCCGCATTCCCAATCCCCGAATTTCATTCGGGGCTATTCATGTTCGACCCCTATCGGGGTCAGGACGCGCTTAAATTGACGATATTAGACTCGAGTCTCAAGTCACGCCAACAATAGATAAACAGATACGACACATTTAATATTCCCCATGAATTTTGATCTGCTCCATACCGATCCCGCCTCGCGTGCGCGCGCAGGCTTGATCACAACCGATCACGGTACGATCGAGACGCCGATTTTTATGCCCGTTGGTACAGCGGCAACAGTAAAGGCTGTCCACCAACACGAACTCGTGAACGATATCCAAGCGCAAATTTGTTTGGGCAATACCTATCATTTGTACTTGCGTCCGGGTTTGGAGGTGTTGAAAGATGCTGGCGGAATTCATGGATTTAATGGCTGGAATAAGCCAGTATTGACCGATAGCGGTGGTTTTCAGGTGTATTCGCTCGCACATCGGCGCAAAATAAAAGAAGAAGGGGTTACTTTTCAAAGCCATATTGATGGCAGTAAGCACTTTTTTAGCCCCGAAAACGTGATGGATATCCAACGCACCATTGGCGGGGATATCATCATGGCGTTTGACGAATGTACGCCCTATCCTTGTGAGTATGCGTATGCTAAAAAATCGCTTGGATTGACGCACCGTTGGCTACAGCGCTGTATCGATCGGTTTGATACCACCGAAGCGCATTATGGTTATAGCCAAACGCTTTTCCCCATTGTACAAGGCAGTACTTATACCGATTTGCGCATCGAATCGGCGGAAACGATTGCTGCTTTTGGGCGCGAAGGCAATGCGATTGGTGGTCTTTCGGTAGGCGAACCCGCCGAAGAAATGTACGCCATGACCGAAGTGGTGACGGATATTTTGCCTAAAGATCGTCCGCGGTACCTCATGGGCGTGGGTACACCGGAAAACTTATTGGAAGGTATTCAGCGCGGTATTGATATGTTCGATTGCGTACTCCCCACCCGCAATGCCCGCCACGGCCTGCTTTACACCTCCGAGGGTATTATCAATATTAAGAATAAAAAATGGCAGCACGAATTTTCACCCATTGATGCCCATAATCCAGTCCCGACCAGCCAAACCCATTCCAAGGCATATTTGCGGCATTTGTTTATCAGTAATGAAATATTGGGTATGCAATTGGCTACTTTACAGAACCTTGGCTTTTTCTTGTGGTTGGTAAAAGAGTCGCGGAAACGGATTTTGGACGGGAGTTTTTTGACTTGGAAGGCAGGAATGGTAAAAAAAGTAAGTGCACGATTGTAATTTTATGGAAAGGAAAAAATTTATCCAAACAGTACTAGGACTCACCGCTATGGCAAATCTCAGCGTATTACAACAACTGTCCGATACCCTGCGGGAAGAGGACGAAAAGTACCCAGTTTTATTCGTCGGTCACGGCAGCCCTATGAATGCTATTGAGGACAATGAATTCACTGAACGCTGGAAGGCGATGGCCAAGGAGATTGCCCGCCCCAAGGCTGTACTCTGCATTTCGGCGCATTGGCTCACCCAAGGCACAAAGGTAACTGCGATGGATGCCCCCAAGACGATCCATGATTTTGGTGGTTTTCCCAAAGAGCTATTTGCCGTGGAATATCCTGCTCCCGGCAACGCTGCTTTGGCCAAGGAAACCAAAGAAATAATCAAAAGTACTACGACGACCCTCGATCACGATTGGGGACTTGACCACGGCACTTGGAGCGTCGTCAAACAAATGTACCCCGATGCCGATATTCCTGTGTTGCAATTGAGCATCGATTATAGCAGGGACGCACAATACCACTATAATTTGGGTAAAGAATTGGCTGCTTTGCGCAAAAAAGGCGTACTCATTATCGGTAGTGGCAATATGGTGCACAACTTAGGTATGATAGGTTTCCCGAAAGATGTAAAACCACAAGACCGCGATTTTAACGCGGAATATGGCTATGATTGGGCGCTTGAAATGAAGGATATTTTTAGGAAAAAAATCGAGGATAAAGACCATAAATCCTTGATTGATTATAAAAACCTCAGCAAATCCGCGATTTTGGCCATTCCTACGCCCGACCACTATTATCCACTGATGTACGCGCTGGCGTTGCAAGATGAAAAGGAAACGGTTTCATTTTTTAACGATAAAGCCGTGGCTGGGGCGATTACGATGACTTCTTTGAAGATTGGGTAGGGGGGCGAATAATAGTCTGATCTCTACGATTACTAGATAGGTCAATCGCCGAGGTGGTGGTTGCTTTACTTTTGTATTGTTAATCCTTTTTATTAAAAATACAAAAATATGAAAAAGAAATCACTTGTTTTACTTTTGTTGTTGCTAGTTTCATTGTCTGCATATGCTGACGGCGCTACTTGTTTAGTTTACCATGCAAATTTTTACCTTAAAAATGGTAAAAACGTTAAAGGTCTTTTTAGGGTGTTTAGTTATGGAGATAGAGCCATGTTAGACGATCAAGGGACGAACCCATATTGCAATGACGAAGGTGTTACTATGCTTTTTAAGGAACAGTGTGGCGTGTCTTACGAACAAGTATTCTATCCTCATAGTGCTTTCGTATTTAAAAAAATAAGTGTTGTGCAGCCTGTGGGGACAATTATGGAGTGTTATCTTCCAGCATATGATTTTGTATTGGCATCTGATGTTGTTATTGTTGATTCAAATATGGTAAAAAAAATCACTTTTATAAAAGTAGAAGGATATAAAAACGGTATTTATTTTGGACACAGTTTAGTAATAGAGACAAGTAAGATCAAAAGAACAATTGAAAAAGAAAGATACTTTAACACCACATTTTTTTATGAATGGGAGGATGGTGACACCGTAGTTTTTAATCAGGAAAAAATAGGTAAGGGGGCATATTTTTATAATTACAACAAAAATATATCAATCGACGAACTACAACAATTAGTAAGGACAAAGTATGTAACTAAATGGGAAGACGAATTCAGTAAGGAGTTTGCTAAAAAAAATAATATAAAAGACTATTACAATTGTCCTCCTGATTTGCTGGAAAAATTTGGTCGCGAAAAACTGAAAAAGGAAACCGAACTGAAAAAATATTTTTGGAAAAAAGGAATCTTAGTTATTGAATCTTATATCGGTTGTTGATCTATTGTTTTTTTGGTGCTTTTTAAGGAGCGTCATTCAAGCCATGCTCCTTAAAAAGCACCAACATCAGCAGATAATCGTCCATAACAAAATTCATTGGGCTTACTTTTTCCAACCATTGTACTTCGGAGCCTACTTTTTCGGCCTCCCAAGTGTTTGTTCGGTCGAGCCCTATTTTTCGCCATTGAATATGAGTCCCGTGATTGATGATTTCTGCTACAACTAACAATATCGCCATGTATTTTCCGATCAATTCTTGGATAAACATATAGTGAATTTATAATTTTTACATACAAAAATAATACTTATGGCTGAGTATAAAAATAGATACTCAGCCATAAGTCCTTTTTTGCTACGAAATAGAAATTGCACTCTGGGCTGTGTCCTTGAAAAAGGTTGTCGCAAAACGAGATAAAAAATGATAAAATTTTAAAAAAACGTAGATAATTATTATAATGTAAAATAAGTTTTTTTACATTTTGAAGATGTAACCGACTTAGAATGGGTCAAATGTTTATA
>JAAFHO010000235.1 GCA_013297575.1 Chitinophagales bacterium | reverse complement strand
AGGTTTGGATCTTTTGCTGGAGGCTTTTGAGGCATTTCAGTATTTGCACAGCAATGCCCAACTATGGATTGTGGGAGATAGCAAAGAACGTGCTGAATTGGAGCAAATGGTGGTACAGCGACAAATTCAAGATAAAGTAGTATTCTGGGGTAGCAAATTTGGGAAAGAAAAATTTGATCTCATGCAACAAATGGATGTATTTGCTCATCCCTCGCGCAACGAAGGGCTTCCTGCATCGGTACTAGAGGCTGCCCAACTGGGTATTCCTTGTATCGTGAGTCAAGCGACCAATATGGCTTCCTATATCGAGACATACGAAGCAGGTATTGCAGTAGCAGATGAAGATGTGGATGGACTAGTGCGCGGCATGGAGACCTTGATCCATTTAAAACCGAATGAGCACCAAAAAATAGGGCTAAATGCACAAAGAATGGTAAAAGATGCCTTTGGTTGGGATCATATAGTGCCTGCTTTTGACCAATTGTACCAAACCGCATGAGCACCGTTATAGACCATACGGCTTTTTTAAAAAAGACGAATACCTTATTGTTGGTCATTCTTTTTTTAATGGTGGGTTGCTTTTTCACCTGGAGTGAAAATATCAATATCACACGTGCCATTAAAGTAGTCGGTCGTTTGGGGGTATTGTTTGCTTCTTACAAGGTGTATCAGCGCATCATAAAATACGGTGCTGTGGATGCGCTCAAGTGGCATAATGTCCTTTCGCCGCTCCTGTATGTGCTGTATTTGATACTTGGATTTGCGTCTTTTTTATGGAGTACTAATGTGGGTTATAGCGCTTTGCAGTGGTTTATGACCGCTCAAACGCTTGTTTTTTGCTACTATTTTATCAAAAGTATCTATTTGCTGGATGCTTTTTTCCCTGGTCATTCTATCCGATTGTACAACTTGATCGGTAATGCGTCATTTGGACTTATTCTGATTTTTGTGATCGGTATGTGGGTCAATCCCGATGTGTTTTTTCGTCTGACACATGGTGGAGAGGAAGCGCGATTGGGTGGATTTATGATGAACCCCAACGAACTGGGCATGTTGGCGGGTATAGGAATAGCAGGTTTGATTTTTGATATTTTTAGGCAGCACAAACGCGTTTGGACGATTGTAAAATTACTGGTATTATTTTACGCCTTGTATGCCACTGGCTCGCGGTCGTCGCTGATTGGCGCGCTACTCATTATTGGATTTCATGTAAAGCAATCATCGAACGTACGCCTAAAACTAGCCATTGTGCTGGCCATGTTGCTGGTTGTACCGGTGGCGGTAAATAAAATTATCCTAAAAGACGGCGACAGCAGTCGATTGGAAGAGGTGATGAGTATGACCGGGCGGCTACCTTTTTGGACAGCACTGATCAACGAAGGTTTACCTAGAGAACCGCTATTGGGTTTTGGTTTTATGCGTATCGACTACAAGGAATTTTTTCAAAGTACGCATACGTATCCCGGTAAAATGACCCATAATACCTTTATGCAAGTATTGATGAACCTTGGATTTGTGGGGTTGGTCATCATTATATTTCAAATGATCTTCACGATGCGCGGTATTGCCCGATCAGAGACAGAAAAAAGGCACATGCTTTTTTGTATGCTTATTCCATTGATGATTAATTCTTTTACCGAATTTGGGATATTCGGCGAATCCAATTATGGCATTCTTTTTTACCAATTGATCTTTTTTTATATTGCGTTTAAGCCGAATAGTTTGATAACTCGTCAGCAGCAGTTGTATTTGCGGAGGCGGAGGCCGGATCTTTTTGGGGGGTAGAGTGGGGCTTTTTTTGATTTAGAATGTACCTTTGAACCCATTATGCACCTAAGTTTTTTAGAAATAATCAATATCCTTGGCACATTATCCTTTGCTATATCCGGCACATCTGCTGCAATGCGCAAGGAATTGGACATTTTTGGTATCATCATTATTGCGTTTGTTACTGCTATTGGTGGCGGTACATTACGGGATGTTTTGATCGGAAAACTGCCCGTCGCTTGGTTACAAGATAGCCAAACAATAACAGTAGTGCTGGTGGGTACCATTACAACCATCATATTTGGTACCTGGGTAAAAAAACTCAACTACACCCTTTTTATTTTTGATGCCATGGGACTGGGTTTATGTACCTTAATTGGCATACAAAAAGGTATGGAACTGCACTTTTCGCCGGGCATTTGTATCGCTTTGGGCGCAATGACGGGTTGTTTTGGCGGTGTGATTAGAGATACGCTGCTCAATGAAATTCCACTCATTTTCCGAAAAGAGATTTATGCATCTGCTTGTATCATAGGCGGTTTGTGCTATTATGGTTTATTGTATTTGAAAATTGAGCACAGACAGGCTCAAGTAATTTGTATTGTTTTGATTGTATTATTGAGGGTTTTTGTGGTAAAATACCAATTGTCATTGCCATCGGTTTATGTTAAAAAGCCATCATAAGGCTACTTTAATCATTGCTTTTTTAATACCTGAATTTTCACTTCCAATTTCACATCTTAACCAAAGTCAATGAAATCCATTTGAATTGGCCAGACCTTTGTGCTTTCAAAATTAAATATACATTTTATGAAAGCTATAGTTTATGAGCAATATGGATCACCGGAAGTGCTTCAATTGAAGGAGGTTGCTCTGCCATGCCTAAAACCCAATGAAGTATTAATCAAGGTGCATGCTACCACCGTAACGGCTGCGGATATTATGATGAGAACAGGTAAACCTGCCATTGGTCGCTTGTATTTGGGCATAAAAGCACCTAAAAGAACTATTCTTGGGTTTGAGTTTGCGGGAGAGGTCGTTGAGTTAGGTTCATCTGTCACCCTATTTAAGATTGGAGATAAGGTATTTGGCGGCACCACTACGTTGGGTTGTTATGCTGAATATGTCTGTGTGAGCGAGCAAGATGTACTCACTACGATGCCCGAAAATCTCAGTTATGAAGCAGCAGCACCTGTTACGGGGAGCGCAATTACGGTTTTAAATTTCTTAAAAGGTAAAGCAAATGTTCAACCAAATCAAAAAGTATTGATCAATGGAGCATCGGGTGGGGTAGGGACTTATGCGGTACAAATAGCAAAATACTTGGGCGCCGATGTGACGGCTGTTTGTAGCACGGGCAATATAGATATGGTCAAATCTTTAGGCGCGGATCACGTCATTGATTACACCCAAGCAGATTTTACAAAAAATGGTGTTCAATACGATGTTATTTTTGATACCGTGAGTAAAAGAACGTTTTCGGAATGTAAAAATGCGCTCACACCAAAAGGCGTGTTTATGCCAACGGTTCTTAATGGGACTCTTTTTTTTCAAATGATGTGGACTTCCATCATCGGTGGCAAAAAAGTAAAATCTTCTTCTACTGGGTTGTTGCCCGCTAAAGAACGCATTATTTATTTGATGGAGATAAAAGAACTCTTGAAAACAGGCAAAATCAAAACAGTAATGGATGCACATTATCCTTTGTCGCAAATGGAAGCCGCACACGCGTATGTGGAAAAAGGGCATAAAAAAGGAAATCTTGTTATTACAGTAAATTAATAAATAAAAAATGGAAAATACACAACGTAATATAGAACGAACAATGGCACTTATAGCAGGTTTTTCACTTGTTGCCATGGCCGTATTTGCTGGTTGGGGCTATGGATATGCCTTTGGCAGCATCTATGTCGCTAATGATAGCGCAACAACACTCACCAATTTGAATCATTCAACAGCACTTTTTCGAGGGTTTATTGGCTCGTTCGTTGCAGTTTTGCTACTGGACGTGATCGTTGCATGGTCGCTTTATATTTTTTTTAAGCCCGTTCATGCCGCTTTGTCGTTGCTTTCGGCTTGGCTGCGGCTGGTTTATGCTGCGTTATTAGGCATTTCTATTCTAAATTTGGTGCATGTATTGCCCTTATTGACCAATGTGCCACAAAACGAAGTACTCATAATGAACAGTTTGAAATCATTTTTGGCAATGTGGTCTTTAGGGCTTATTGTTTTTGGCGTATATCTCTTTGTTTTGGGCTATTTACTGTTACAATCTAGGTTTATTCCAAAGGTATTTGGACGGTTAATTTTATTAGCGGCGGCTTGTTATGTTGGGAGCAATGTGGCCAATTTAATGATGTCCGACTATTATCAATATAAAACCACCGTTGACATGGTTTTGGGTTTACCTATGGCTGTGGGCGAATTGAGCATCGCGTTTTGGTTATTGTTCAAAGGCGGCAAAACGAAGTAGTATATTGAGGTTGGGGTACAACTTATTTGGATGCATGTATGCGTTTCCGTATTCTACTCAACGATTCCGGCTTTACGCCAATATAACTGGCCAATTGGTATTGTGGAATAATTTGAAATAGTTCAGGTCTTGATTCCAAGAGTTTTAAATAGCGTTGTTCGGGGGTATCTGTCGTATGAGAAGCCATAATGGCCTGTTGTTCGGCAAATATCTTTTCCATCACCTTTCTTGAAATGGTTTCAAATCGAGGAAATTGTTTGTAAAGTGCCTCTTCTTCGGCCCTATTGCCCACTACGAGGTAGGCATCCGTTGCACACGCCATAAAATGCGTAGAAGGCATATTTTGACTAAAACTATTGATCGAAATCACCCATTGTTCATCGGTAAAAAAGTTAGTGGTTTTTTCTTCACCATCCACTAAAAAATATTGACGGACACAGCCTTCCAGCACAAAATAGGCTTCTGCCGAAATTTGCCCTTCACGGAGCAAAACAGTCCCTTTTTTGTACTGCTGAATACGCATTGTTCCCGCAATTGCACTCGCCTCTATGTCGGAAAGCGGCATGATTCGGGAAAAATATTTTATGAGTTTTTGTTCCATCTGTGGCATTGAAACGGCTGTATTTTAGTAAAAGTAATTTTTTATAAAGTGGTTACTTCAAAAAAAACAGATCAAAGGTAGCAATATTATTCACACACAAAGAAAGAGGCTATCGCATAAGGAACTATAGTTTTCTGATTACCACAAAAATACAATCCAGCAACAGTATTTACCGATTTTTAAGAAAATATTAATAAAATTTATCTTTGTTCCAGTTGGCTGGATTATTTGCTATATAATTTTGTATATTTTCAAAAGATCGTGGATCACGAATAATGTGGTCATGAAAGCTGGGTTGCCAATCAAAGGCATGGTGTATCTTACGTATTTCAAACGAGCATCGTCCTTTATACCATCGGATGATCCGCGAAATATTTTTATGCAACATAGGATTTTTGTTACCCGCAAATCCACCAATTTTTTTAGGCGTATTCACCGTAGAGACGCGATTCATCGCGTCTAACCCTAAATGGTGTACATCATTTCCCAGCCCATAAGGTAGAGGCAGAGGCACATGTACAGGCAGAGGCACATGTACAGGCACAGGCACAGAAAAAGAACCAGGCGTAGAATCAGGAATATTTGCATTTTTGTCAATAATCAAAATGCCATGCGTATGATTAGGCATCACAACAAAATTACCTAATTCTACAAATGGGAAATGAATAGGAATTTCCAACCAGAATTGTTCTGCCAATTCCCCCATTTTATTCAAGTGCATGTATTGTGTTGCCATCATTTCATCATTGGTGGATTTCGGGATACTGCCAAAAAAATGTTCCCTATTACGAGTACAAATAGTAATAAAATAGGCACCATTGGCACCATAGTCCCAAGTTTGCAATCGGGCAGAGGGTATTCGGTATTTATTTTTGAATTTATCCATTTGAAGTATTATTTTTTGATATCCGTTGAAACGCGATTTATCACGATTTCAATTTGTATAGTAAATTTTAGGAAATGCGTACTACGGTTAAGAATGAATCACGGTTGAGAATTACTACGGTTGAGAACAAATTACGGTTAAGAATGAATCACGGTTGAGAATTACTACGGTTAAGAACGAATTACAGCACAAATATATCACGAAATAAATAAATCAGCACCAAAAATTAATTGTGGTGCAAATATATTTTGGATTGAAAATGCATTTTGGATTGAAAATGTGTTTTCTGTTTAAAATATATTGTGGATAAATTAATTATTGTTAAAAAATAATTTCTGAGGGTGGAGATGCGATAAATCGCGTCTCTACGTCCAATTCAAATATTTCTAAATTTTGACGGACTGGTTGATGTGTGTTTTTTAAAAAAATTATTAAAATGCGTTACCTCGTTAAAGCCCAAAGCGTAGGCCACTTCGGCTACGTTCCAATTGCTGTATTTCAGCAATATTTTCGATTCCTGTACAATGCGCTCAGCGATAATTTGAGTGGTTGTTTTTTCGGTGGTTTCCTTCACGGCTCGGTTGAGGTGGTTGACATGTATATTCAATTGTTGAGCAAAATCGAAAGCGGTGCGGAGTTGCACGGTTATGTGATTTTCATCAATGGGAAATTGGCGTTCCAATAATTCCAAAAAAATGGTCGAAATGCGTTGTGCAGCATTTGTAGGTTGCTTGTCCAACTGCGCAGAGGGCTGCATTTTCATGGCAAAATGGAGTACTTCAAACACCAAACTCCGCAACACATCGTACTTATGTATATATTCGGAGGCTATTTCATTAAACATCTTTTGGTAGATGGTTGTAATCTGTTCTACCTGCTCATCGGATATTTCAAACACGTGGTTTCCAGTAGGTTGGAATACCGAATATTGGTTTAAATCCCCGAATTTATGAAAAAAATGTTGGTTGAAAATGCAGAAGAAGCCATCCTTGATTTTTTCCAAATTTTCACATTTATATGGAATTTGGGGATTAGAAAAAAACAATGCCTGCTTTTTTACAGCAACTACTTTGTCGGCATAACTCATGTTAATATCGCCAATAACGAGCATTATTTTATAAAAATCTCGTCTTTTATAAGGTATTGGTTTCGTTTTACCTGCTTCGATCGGTTCGTGTTTGAACACATTGAAATGTCCGATTTCATTTTTTATATTTTCGGGTATCCAATCAAATTTCCTTTTATAGAACTCCTCTAATGATTCAATTTTTTCCATGTTGTAAGCATAAGTTAGATGGCTTTTAAGTATTTTATTGCTTAATGTATTTTTTATTAAACGCATAAGTCAAGGAAATATTCCAATCAAATCCTTTTCCAATAATATTGGTTTTCAACGGTTTGTTCATCAATGTGGAAATGGAAAACGGAAATCCTTGTTTCGCCAAAGTGAGGCCGGTAGCCGTATAAATTCCATCGTGTGCGTCCAGTTTTAAGTAATAAAACTGTGGATTGAACCGCAAAAAATACTGTTTCGTGAGCCTGATATGGTTGAAACTAGGGCGCAGTGAAAAGAAATACACATGCTTGGCCAATTCTTTTTCTAAGCCGTGCCCATATTGCGCATATGCTCCAAGATAGATATTTTTACGGATGACCCAATTGGGGATTACTTCCATAACAGGGAAAAAACGCCGCGCTTGAATGGCATCCTGTGTGATTCCGTTTTTGACCACCGGGCCAGAAATAAAGGACAACGCGGGCAAGTGCGTTCCCAATTTTAATTGAAATTTTTCTTTTCGGATCAAACTGTACCGCCAAATAAAAATAAACGACCAAGGCTTAAATTTCATCGAATACCGAAATTCAGGCTCAAAACTAAGTCTTTTTTTGGTACTGATAGAGAAAGTGGTCACTACCGCAGGCGCACCCAAGGAAAAAGTAGGGATAAACGAAAAGCCATTATTGGTGGTACTTACGGTGCCTTTAAAATTTAGTTCCTGTTGCTTGTTGTTTGTTGTTTGCGAAAGAGCAACTTGCGCAAAAAAGGACAGCGTAACGACCAATAAACCCAGCCAAAGATCTTTTGTAAATGTCATAAAAATATCTTTAAAAGTTGATTTTTTTAGACAACAAAGGTCTTGCAGCGTGTTACAAGATTACAATAAATATGAAATAGATACTTACGATTTTCAAACAATGGGCAGGGAGTAACGTCTTTCTTATTAAAACGCTTCGTTACTATCCAGCCCCACCCAAAAAATTCCCATAGGGAATATATGTTTATAGACTGAATAGGGAGATTAGCCCAAATCCCGGAGGGATTATATGTAAAAACGTATAAAATAACATGCAATCC
>JAAFHO010000234.1 GCA_013297575.1 Chitinophagales bacterium | reverse complement strand
ATCGGTGGGGAAGTTTTTTTCGTAATAGTCCAAGTGCTGGAAGCCAAGTTGGAGCGGACTGTCCTCTGGCCCATCGAGGAAAAGATTTTCGTAAGCGGCTCCCTGCCATTGCGGTGGCACATTGCGGCGGATGAGCAGCACACAAGAGTCGGGGTTGTAATACGGAAGCGACTTGATAAAAGCACCTGATTGCTTATAGGTATCGGGCAAAGGTTCGTTAACTGTTCTTTGGCAACTACCGAATGTACACAACAAAAAGAGGGATAAGGCTGCCCAACCAATTAAAGGGCTGTCTTGAAAATGATTCATAAAAAAGTAAATGGATTTGTGGCAAATTTAAGGCGAGTTTTGCTACTGTATGACAATTAATAGTTTAAATTTCTCTTGTCCGAGTATTTGTCCGAGTATGAAATTTGTACGCCGTGTGATTGTAGCCCTTTCTTTGTGCCATTATTGATTTCAACAGGCTTTCATGTGATCCGCTGTGGTGGTTTAGGTGTGAGTTGGATACCCCCCCAAATTTTTGTTCCAACCGATTATTTGATTATTTTTTTTAATTCACTAAGCGTTCTGCTTCGGGTTGGGTTTGTCATGCCCGTTTTAGTGCGATATTTTTTATATTTAACACTTTAATTTTCACGTCTTTATCATGAAAAAAATTAAATTTTACATTTTAACCTTGGTTGCCATACTCTCTATGGCAGGCTTCGCCTCCGCGCAGGCCACACTTAGCGTACAAGGCACCGTGCAGAAATCCACTGGCGCAGCTGTGGACGACGGCGATTACACGCTCATCTTTAAATTGTACACCACCGAAACGGGCGGTACCCCTGTTTGGTCGGAAACACAAAGCACCGTAACCATCATCGGCGGCGTGTATAGCGTTACGCTGGGATCAGTCACACCGCTCACAGCTGCCTTTAACCAAACCTATTATTTGGGTGTTACCGTAGGGTCAGGTGCCGAATTAATCCCTCGGGCGCAATTGACTTCTTCGCCTTATGCGTTATCCTTGATTGGGCAGACCAATATTTTTCCTTCCACTGGAGCGGTGGGTGCTGGCACGACTACGCCGACCGCTGGGTATCAGTTGCACACGAAAAACGCTTCGGGCGCAGGCAAGGTGCTTCTGGAAGGCAGCAGCAGCGCAGAGTTGGATTTGAAAGGCACGGCCGGGTCGGCGAAATTGGTTGTGGAAGGCAGTGCAGGCGGGTCCATTGATTTCAAAAAAGGAGCAAATACGGCTTCGATTACCTACGATGGTACGAACATCAACGTGGACAACCTGAATTTGAGCAATTTCAGTCCGGCCAATCTTGCAGTCACCTCGAAACTCGCCGTCGGGCAGGCTTCCGTGGATGCCAACAATGCCTTCAAAGTGGTCGGAAAAACATACTTAAATGGTTTTGTGGAAATCAGTGGATCTCAAATTTTAGCCTCTGGCCAGTGTGCTATCTGGAATGGCAATGGCGCTGCTGGCTCTGGTGGCAGCCAAAATGTCCCTTTTTCATTGAAAGCAAGTAATTTCCTCCTTGCGCAAGAGTATTGGGCATATTCCGACCGCCGCATCAAAAAGGATTTTCACTTGTCGGAAAACCTTGCTGACCTATCTACACTGAAAAAATTACGGGTGACGGACTATCGTCACATTGACGAAATGACCAAAGGTGCGAATTTGAAAAAAGGTTTTATTGCGCAAGAAGTGGAAACGGCTTTCCCGGAAGCGGTCATCACGACCTCCGATTTCATTCCAAATGTGTATGCGGTTTCGTCACAGACCAAACTTTCAGCAGGGCAAATGACCATTTTTTTGAACAAAAGCCACGGATTCACTGTCGGCGACGAGGTGAAATTGATGATGCCCGACAACAGCGAACGCAAATTGACGGTCATCTCGGTGGTTTCCGAAAAAAGTTTTTTAGTCGATTGGACAGAAGATGCACCTGAGAAAATCTTCGTCTATGGCAAAAAAGTCTCCGATTTCCATACCGTTGACTACGACCGCATCTTCACCCTCAACGTTTCCGCTACCCAAGAACTCGCTCGCCGCGTGGAACAACTCGAAGCAGAAAACGCTGCACTCCGCCAGCGCAACGATGGCTTGCAGCAAAAAACCGACCATCTACAGCAGCAGAACGAAGGGATGCGCAGCGACCTAAACGGGTTGGGAGAGCGGCTGATGAAATTGGAGAAACAAGCAGGTGGAAACTTGAGGAAGTAGTTTTCAACTTACTCCAAACTATTTCTTTCAAAGTTAGACATTTCACAACATGAATAAAATATACCAATTCCTCCTCGCCGGGGTCTTGTTGTTCGCCCTATCGGGGGCAGCATGGTCGCAGTCCAGTCCGAACTGCACCACCGCCAGCGACAACGATTTCCTCACCGGCAAGGCATTTTTTAACTACGGCAGCGTGAGCAATGCGTTCAACACGAAGTACCGCGTGAACCTTACCGTAGGTCAGCCCGTGGTGGGCACTTATTTTGGGCAATTGAACAAGGGTAGTTACGGCTTTTGGTCGCGTTTCCTCCTGCCCCCGGCAGCACCGACGGTGATCGCCAGCGAGGGTGACCTCGAAGACCGCGTTCAAGTGGACTGGAGTCCTGACCCGCTTTCGCCTGCCGCTACGGCTTATAAAATCTACCGCAACGGCTCGCTGTTGGCTTCGGTGGATGGCGAAACCTTTTCGTTTCTCGATTTCAACGTCATCGCAGGTAAGTTCTATACCTACGAAGTAAGCGGGGTCAACACCTTCGGCGAAGGCCCACGTGGCTCCAATTTGGGCTTCTTGAACCCCAACGGCGTAGTAACTGGTCAGGTGAAGTCGTTAGCAGGCAACCCAGTACCGGGTACTATTGTATCGCTTACGCCTACTATTGGCACATCCGCATTATTCGCGGGCGATGACATGGCTTTCGCAGAATACAACCCGGCGTATCCGCGCAACCAGTTTACCTTGTCTTGCTGGGTAAAACTCGGCGCAGGTAATGATGGCAGTTCTATTTTTGACTTGGGTAGCACCATTTCTAAAAACTGGTGGCTACACACGTTACCCGCCGCTTCGGGCAAGGGCATTCGCTTTGGTATGGGCAACGGAGTGGGTAGCGTGACCAACTTGGATTACGCTTTCCCTGCGGCTTCTGCTGACGATTGGCATTATATCACTACCACTTATAACGGTGCTTCTGCGTTGCTATACGTGGACGGCGAACTGATCCAAACAGCAATAGCCAGCATTGCAACCGACAGTATGCCACTATTTGTGGGGCAAAAAGCCAATGGTACTGCTTTCTACAAAGGCAGACTGGACGAGTTGCGCTTCTTTAACCGCCAACTTTCGCAGACCGAAATTCAGATGTTTATGAACCGAACCGTAGCACCCGATGCCATCGGTTTGGTAAACTACTGGAAATTTGACGAGGGCGTAGGTTCCAAATCCTTTGACCTCACCGAGACGAAGCAAAAACTCTACTTCTGCGGCGCAGGTTGGACGACCGACAAGCCCAACGTGGTGAACGCTGGCATGACCAATCAAGCGGGTTTTTACGAGATATCTGGCGTCAACTATGGAGCCGGAACTACGTTTACAGCCACCCCAAGCAAGAATTTTTACTACAACCAGTCGCTGGAATTCAATGCGGTAAACCAACAGTATGCTACGCTGACAGACTTTGACCTAGCAGACAGTTCTACGGTGGAGATCACGGTAAAAGGGTTTGATTTTGCAAGTAACCAATGCCTATTGACAAAACAAAACGGTGGCACTACCCACTTTGCACTTAACCTGAATGCGGGCAACCTGATAATGGAAATGGGCGGTACATCGCACAATTTCGGTGCTTTGGGTATGGGCTTCCACCGCCTATCCTTTGTGATTCAGCAAGCGGCGGGTAGCAGTTCGGCGGCAGTGAGTTTTTATAAAGACGGCACACCGGTTGGCACGCACACCTTCACCGGCGTGGCATCTGATTTTAAAGGTGGCAGCCCTTGGACTTTGGCCAAAAATGCTGCTGGAAATTACTTCTCCGGACTCATTGACGAGGCTGTTTTTTACAACACCCTTGTGTCCCTGCCCGAACTCCAAACCGCTGCCAACATCGGTACCAATGTAACCCACCCCAACCTAAAAAACTACTTCCCACTCAATGAGGGCAGCGGTACAAAGGCAAAAGATTATGGTCAGGAATTAACAGGCAATGGCACAATCTTTGGCGCAGCTTACTCTACGGTGGCTGGCATTGCTAAAGAGGAACCACACCTGTTTACGCCTTCTACCAAGTTGGTGACGCTCAATACTTCTAACACGAGCGTAGATGGGGTGGATTTCACCGACCAAAGCACCGTGCCAGTTTCGGGCTATGTCCGTTTTGACGGTACTACCTGTTTCCAGCAAGGGGTAGAGATTTTGGTGAATGGCGCACGCGCTACTCCGTTGTGCTTCACAGACAGCACAGGTTATTTTTCTATTGATCTGGAACCAGGCGCAACGGTGCAGTTGACCCCGGTGTTTAAGAAGCACACCTTTTTTCCAGCCTTTTGGGATATCGAAAATGTGGCCTCTCCGGTGGCGGGTATTCTATTCCGCAACCAAACGCAACGCTTCATCAGCGGCCAAATGGCGGGCAATGCGATCTGCCGTAAAAGCGTAATCCCCACAGGAGCAGTCGTGAAAGTAAAAGTAGAAACGCTGGACGGATGCTATTACAAAGAGCTGCAATTAGAAGAAGCCGACGGCAAATTCAAATTTGACAAACTGCCACCGCTCAAATTCACGGTGGCTGTGACGGAACACTCCAATAACGTAATCTACAACTACTTCCAGTTGAAGGGCGGAGTGACGGTTGACCTAACGGACGTAAACGACACCACCGATTTTATCTACTATTCGCAGCCGCAAATCGAAATTACCCCGCTCGATACCAATGCCTGTGGTGCGACTATGCTTGAGCAAGATGGCAAATACTCGACTGAAATCAGGGTATATCAGCAATACGACGGAGGCCGGTGCTATCTGGATACCGCAGCGTTGCATATTGACAACCTGATTGAGGGAGAGGGGCCGTTGGATACGTTAATGACAACAGGCAAATTTAAGTACAAATTTACTGCGGGTTTTCCCAACATTGCTTCGCCCTATCAAAAAACACTGACCATCTTAGCGAGCGCCAACGAACAGGAAAATACCTTCTCGACACAGGCGGTGGTATTGGGCAAAAGACCGCGTTTGGTCAATTTTACCTCCACCAGCCCGCAATTGCCGCTCATGATTTTGCGCGACCCACCGGGTGACGGCAGTAGCGCATCCATTGAAAAAGGCTCTTCCGTCTGTACGGGCATGTCTTTTGACGTATCCGGTTCCGTGAAAAGAACCGTCGGACTTGACCTAGACTTGGGTAACAAACAGCAGATCATCGCAGGGACACCCGCAACTGGTACCATTACCGAAATCGGTTTTGAAAACTCGCTTGAACTGGGGGTGAGCGTCAAAACAGCAGCAGCCGTCAACCAGTCGGCAGAGGTTTGTATGACAGCCACTGAAAAAATATCGACTTCTGGTGACGGTGTCATTTTTGGCGAAGATGCTGACGTATTTGTTGGCGGTGCACTCAACCTGTTGTTTGGCATCACGGACGACTTGAAGTGGGATACAGTCAATTGCGCCTTTAGATTAGACACGGGGCTACTGGTTTTTCCAGACAAATTTGCCACGACCTTTTTGTATTCTGGTTATCAGATCAAAAAAGTGGTCATACCGAATTTAGAGGCTGTAGGTGACACCGCTTCTGCCAATGCATGGCACAGGATATTGCAGCGCAACGCCGACCTCAAAGCAGCCGCAGCTTTTGAAAAAAACCTGTCTTTTGATGCCGGGGTTACTTATGAAAATAGTACCGCAACAGAAATAACCAATGAGACAAAATTTAGCTTTGAAGTAGAGATCGGCGCAACCTTGGCTTCATCCATAGGCTTTGATATAAGTGGTGTTGGGTCTAAAGTCAAGATGGGCATGGAAATGAGTTTGGGTGTAAAAACGGAGTTTAGCAGGAAAGAGACCCGCACCCAAACCGTTTCTTATACCCTTTCTGACGACGATATCAAGGACGTTTTCACCGTAAACGTTTTGCAGGATAAAGTGTATGGAACACCAGTCTTCAAAACCATTTCGGGTAACTCCTCCTGTCCATACGAAGAAAATACCGTGCCTCGCGACGGTGTGGAACTGACGGTGGACAAAACGATCATCGCAAACGTGGGCGAGAATGATGCGGCGGTGTACAAATTCAATATCGGTAACACCAGCCAAACCGATGAGTACCGCTCTTACCTGTTCGAACTGTACAATGCGACCAACCCTAACAGCGCGATCGTGAAAGTGCAAGGTGCAGGTCAGTCTGGCACGTTCGGTATGTACGCTGGGCAGTCGCAGGAGGTAACCGTTACCGTAGAGCGCGGCCCAACCGCCTACGACTACGAGAACATGACCTTCCATGTCTATTCGGCTTGCGAAGCAGCCCGGTATGATGCTTTGGGTTTCGGCGACTTTCCGCCGGCTCCATTCTATAAGGCCATCAATGTCTCTACCCACTTTTTGGAGCCATGTAGCCCCATCGACATCGGCAACCCGCTTCAAAACTGGGTGCATACCCTTGGTGATGGCGACTTTATGTTCATCACGCTCAATGAGTTCAACCGTTACGATGCAGACCTCAACCTCATCCGCGTGCAATATCGCCTCAAACAGGGAGACGGCGCGTGGATCAATATCGCAGAGGTGCCCAAATCCGCGCTGGACAACGATGTATTCAAAATTGTTCCGTGGAACACCGCTGCACTGCGCGATGGTGAGTATGAAATCCGTGCTGTGACAGAGTGTGTGGGGGGCCAAAATGCGGGCATATCGCACGTTATTCAGGGCCGCTTCGAGCGCGAGTCACCTGCCCTTTTCGGTACGCCCGAACCAGCAGATGGCGTGCTAGGCCGTGGTGACGAGATCAGTATCCGGTTCACGGAGCTGATCCGCTGCGATCAGATCATTCAGGCCGATGTATTTGACAACAACAATATTGGCCTTTACGATACCGAGACGGGCAATCTAGTGGATGCCACCATCTCTTGCCAAGGCGATAAGATCGTAATTGTACCAAAAGTACCCAACCGTTTCATCGAAGGCAAAATATTGCGCGTTGAGGTCAACAACATCAAAGACTTGGCCAACAACGTTTTCGTAGAGAAAAAATGGGAGTTTGTTGTGGATCGCAACCCCATCCGCTGGGAAGGTGGCAACGTGAAAGTAAGCAAACTCAAACCGCAGTTTGTGACCGTTACGCGTCGCATCCTCAATGATGGTGGACAGGCAACGGCCTTTACACTGGAAGATGTGCCCACTTGGGCGCGGGTGTTCCCCACCAGCGGCGTGATCCAGCCCGGCGCAGCCGAGGACATTACTTTCGAGTTCGATAGCACGCTTGCATTTGGTAACTACTTAGATACCATCCGTATTGACGCTCCAGAGGGTAAAGAACCACTCACCGTTAACTGCCGCGTGATGTGCGAGTCACCCGACTGGCAATTCAGCACCGCTACTTACCCGCATACGATGAATTTCTCGCTCAAATTGGACGTGGAAGGCACGCTCTCGACCGACGAAGAAGACATCGTGGCGGCCTTTATTGATGGCGAACTACGCGGTACTGCCAAAGTGCAACTGCTGCCTACACTGCCCCCACTAGGCACTCAATACATGGCATTTTTGACTGTGTACGGTGATGCAGCCGACGATGGCAAACCCGTGAAACTAGAAATCTGGGACGCATCGGCTTGTTTGCGTTACGGAGAAGTGATCGAACAGTTTGATTTTGAGGTCGATAACGTGATCGGTACCATCGGCACACCAGTGGTGCTGCACACCAACAGTATGGTGCGCCGTGACATACCGCTCACCACAGGCTGGAACTGGATATCGTTCAATTTGCTGCACCCGAACCCTGCACTCAACGCCGCTTTGGCTTCTTTGAAATACCCAGCCAACGACCTAATCAAAGGTCGCAGCGCGTTCGCGGAGTATTTCGGTAGCAGTTGGGTAGGTTCGTTATC
>JAAFHO010000233.1 GCA_013297575.1 Chitinophagales bacterium | reverse complement strand
GTGGGCAACAACGAAATAAGTATCGTGCAATTGAATATCTAACGCTGAATTACCCAAAAAGATACCAGTCAATCCACCAGAAATAAACATCGAAACAAAACCGATAGAAAACAAACTAGCGGAATTAAAGCGGAAATTAGAACCGTATATTGTTGATATCCAGTTAAATACCTTTACTGCTGATGGAACAGCAATAATCAAAGTAAATACAACAAAGAAATTACTAATAAATGGATTTACACCAGACATAAACATGTGGTGCGCCCATACGATAAACGCAAGAAAGCCAATAGCCAAAATCGACATTACCATTGCACGGTAACCAAAAATTGGCTTACGAGCACTTACTGATAATACCTCAGATACAATACCCATCGCTGGAAGGATGATGATATATACCTCTGGGTGGCCTAAGAACCAAAATAAGTGTTGAAACAACACTGGACTACCACCTACGCGATCAAGTACTTGACCTCCTACAACGATTTCGCTCAAATAAAATGAAGTACCCATGCTCCGGTCAAACATCAAGAGTAATAGACCCGAAAACAATACAGGGAATGATAACACACCTAGAATTGCGGTGATAAAAAACGCCCAAATTGTCATTGGCATACGCCACAGCCCCATTCCTTTCGTACGTAAGTTAAGCACTGTAGTGATATAATTAATACCACCCAACAACGCCGAAACAACGAAAAGCGACATAGATACAATCCAAAGTGTCATACCCGTAGCAGAACCATCGGATGCTTGAGGCAATGCGCTTAATGGCGGGTATGCTGTCCAGCCACCAGAAAAGGGTCCAGTGCTTAGGAACAAAGAAAGGAACATTACCACGCCTGCCAAAAAGAAGAACCAATATGAAAAGGCATTCAATAGCGGCGAGGCCATATCACGTGCACCTAATTGCAATGGAATCAATAAGTTAGAAAATGTACCACTCAAGCCGGCCGTCAATACAAAAAATACGATAATCGTACCGTGCATAGTCACCAAAGAATAATAAAACTCTGGATCAAGGTGACCGATGCCAGCTTCGTTAACGGTGATCCACTTACCCAATATAGGTCTTAACCATGACATATCCGCTTCTGGAAAACCCAATTGAAGACGGAAAATAATTGACATAGCAGCACCAATGAATGCCCAAAAGATACCAGTCATTAAAAACTGGCGAGCGATCATTTTGTGATCTGTGCTAAACACATAGTGTGTTAGGAAATTGGATTGAAACTTATCACCATGATGGTGATCGTGAAAATGGTCATTAAAACCATATTCCTGCGTAAGTTGATCCTCTAAAACTTCGACAGCATTATTAGTATGTGTCATATATCCAGAATTTTTATTTTTTACTCAAGTATTATTTACTCAAGCATGTATTGTTTACGGGACTATACCCTTCTTGATATTGAATAAAATTTAACTTTCAGGCTCGTCGCTTGGTAAAGCGTTTAACACATTAAACTCTACACGGCGATTTTTACGACGACCAGATGGCTTTTCGTTAGAATCTGCTGGTTGTGTATCACCAAACCCTGCGGAACGCAAGCGAGATGCACCTATACCACGTGTAGACAAATAGTTAACAACAGATGCTGCACGTTGTTTTGAAAGTTCAAGATTTGCAGCAGCATCACCGACATTATCGGTATGACCATTGAGCGAAATATTTAATGTTGGGTATTTAGTTAGTACATTAACCAAAGCATCCAATTCATATTTACTATCTGTTGTCAAATTAGCCGAACCCGTAGCAAAGTGAATATTATCTAAACGAATAGATTTAGCAGAAGGTGTTTCAGATTCACCAGCAGATTTAACGTCGTCTGATAACTTCTTTTCAATCGCAGCTGCTTCTAAAGGCAATGTCTGATCCCAAAATGGATCTTCTGCCTCTTTTCCATCTTTATTATGGATCTGTGTCAAATAAAATGATTCCTGCGTTTTTACCCAAGCATCATACTCTTCTTGAGAAACGACGCGAAAGACGCGACGCATTGAATAGTGACCTTTACCGCATAGTTCGGCACAAGCCAATTCATACTCAAATTTCTCCCAACGTTTTGGCCCCGAAGGATCCGCAACATCAAATGGTTCGTTCCACTCAGGATATTTCCGCAATTCCTGACGGAATTCGCTTGTAGTCATTTTAGGAGTGAATACAAAATAAGTCGGCATACCTGGCACCGCATCCATTTTTACACGGAAATGGGGTAAGTCAAAATTGTGCAATACATCCTTTGCTGTAATACGAACGCGCACTTTTTTACCAACCGGTAAATATAACTCTTGTCCAGGAATAATATCATCCCAGTTTTTTGCATCGCGGAAATCTTGACCTAATTGATTATTACCAGTAGTCATTTTAAAATCACGTGTACCCAATTTACCATCTGCACCCGGATAACGAATAATCCAGTTGAACTGCTGACCAGTTGCTTCTATCTCAATATGGTCTTCACCTTCTTTAACATCGGCCATTACTACATTCCAAGCATTCAAACCACGAACTACAAGGAATGCCATAACCACAGCCGGAATTGCAGTCCACCAAATTTCGAGACGGTTGTCATGCGAAATAAATTTGGCTTTGCGTCCTTCTTTATAACGGTATTTGAATGCAAAATAGAACAATGCTATATGTGTCAAAACAAACACTATACCTGTAAAAAACAAGGTAATGTTGAATAAACTATCCAATACCACACCGTGTTCGGAAGCCGACTTAAGTGGGCCATAACCAAACATAAGGTTACGCATTCGATAAGCGGAGACGATCACCGCTACGAGAAAACCTACAAGAAAAACTAGGCCAATCCAAGCGTTCCATAGACTATTGTCTTTTAGAGTTGCGCGTTCGCCCTTAATCTGTGCTGTTAGTTCTGTTACCTTGCCGATTTGTACAACGACAACCGAAACAAGGATAAAACAAAGAAGAATAATTATAGCAGTCATTACTGTATTGATCTTATTTTTTCAATTAATGCCCCAAAGATATGGGTAATGTTTTCATGGTTGTATGGATGCTCACAATGCTTAGAATGATTCTAAATTAGTGATGATCGTGACCAGATTTTTCCTCTTGTTCACTATCAATCAATACTCCCGTTTCATGGTGCATACTCTCTTCCAAATATGGATCACGCCATGGAATAAGAGATGCTTTTTCCAAATTCCTAAAGAACATAAATAAGAATAAAGAAAGGAAACCGATCATTATACCCAATTCAGGTAAGCCTGGAAT
The DNA here is from genome assembly GCA_013297575.1 of Chitinophagales bacterium. GTDB lineage: Bacteria > Bacteroidota > Bacteroidia > Chitinophagales > Saprospiraceae > M3007. The sequence goes on along the minus strand of JAAFHO010000233.1, from coordinate 4,862 downwards.
TGTATAACCGATCTTGAAATCCCTACTTGGATCAGATGCAGCGTGTGCATCGTGACCGCCTTCCGCAGCATGTCCTTCGCCTTCATGTGTTTCAGTGTGTGCCGCAGATTCAGTATGTGTTGGTTCTGCATGCGTTGTGGCAGTTGCAACTACTTTCTCAGCACCCTCTTTCACTACTTCTGTTACATGATCTACTGCTTTTTCGGCACTTTCTGTCATTTTAGAAGCGCCTTCTTTTAGAGCCTCTTTACCGTGATCTGCTGCTGTTGTAACAGCACCATTAGCGGCTTCAGTAGCATGCGCCTCTGTTCCATGACTTTCTGTTCCATGTTCAGGTGTTGTACTTGTAGTAGCATCATGTGATGCAGGAGTAGCACCAGGTATTGGAGCGGCTTCGTGTTCAGTAGTATGGCTGCCATGTGCTGCATGGTATGCTGCTAGACGTGCCCCTGGTTTGATCATATAAAAGAAATCCCACCAGTGGCCAAAGAAAACTACACATGCCACAAAGAACATGGTACCAAATTTACGTTTGGTATCATTACGCATCAAAATGAAGAATGGCGTAATAAAGTTTAACAGCAAATTACCCCAAAACAATACCGGGTAATAATTCATCCTTTCTTTGAAATAAACAGTTTCTTCACCGTTATTGGCGTACCAAATCAACATAAACTGGTCAAACCAAAGGTAAGTCCAAAATACGCTGATACCAAACAAAAACTTACCTACATCGTGTAAGTGATCACGGGAAACGTACTCCAAATAACCTTTTGATTTCAGATAAATGATGAGCAACACCGTTAGAGAAAGCGCACCCAACAACATAGAAATCATAGAGTACCAAGCAAACATAGTACTATACCAATGTCCATCAATCGACATCACAGATTGCCAAATAAATACGCAAACCAAGAAACCAATAATTGGAAGGAATGATGCCGCCCATTTACGCTGTACTTTATAGTAATCCAAAGAACGTGTCTCTTTTGTATCCTGTTCAATGGAATTATTCCGAATTTTTGTGGCCCAAAAATACCACAATGCAAGGAAACCAACAGTGCCAACGGTGTACCATATTGGATTCAAGAAACCTGCTTTACCCGCAAGAATACGGTCATAATTGGCATTTCCTAATTCAGCAATACCAGGAGTATTCCAGTGGTACAATTGATGAAGATGTCCCCATACACTGACCACCATGACGGACATCAGTACAATACCGACTATGATAAACATAGACATAGCCTCCCAAATACGCTTAATAGTGGTCATCCAACCACCAAAAGCCGTAATCTGAGCGCACATAAAGGCAAGTGCCATAAAGGAAATGCCCGTAAAATAAACGGAATTGTGCAAGAAATTACTCCAAAAACGGGTATGGAACTCGTCGTCCCCGAAGAATGTAAGCACAAGGCAAACTAAACCCAAAGCCATACCTCCTAAGAGAACGGTTTTGGTCTTGCCTGCAAACTCAAACTGAGTATTCGTGATATTCATATACTAAGGCCGGTATCAAGCCGGATATTTTTTACTGTGAACAGTTATAGGTACGCGGTGTAAAAATCTTATTGTGCTGCTTTAACACGAGCAGGCCCAGTAGCCTCGCCCATAGCAGGTTTTTCAATATTGCTTAGCGTATTTAATTTTTCGTTGTAATCAACTTTCAATTTTTTGGCTTGCAAAGAACGAATATAGTGTAGTACTTGCCAACGCTCTTCAAAGGACAATTTATCAGAATAGCCACCCATTACGTTTTTACCATACATCATGGCAAAATAATAACGACCATTACCTGCTGCAATCATATCCTCGCCAATTAGGTTTTTAGGCTGTGCCGGATATTTACTATCAGGCATTGCTACCAACCAACCTTGTCCGCCACCATCTTCACCATGACAGATTCCGCAATTAGTATTGTACAAAGGTTTTGCTTTTTCTAAGCCAGCGGTCGTGATTGGAAATGGATTAGCCACCATTTCATTTTCACAACGCAGGCGCTCTTCTTCGGTATTAGCAAAGTAAAAAGGAGCTTCACCATTGATAGGAGCAGCAATTGCATTGGAAGCATTTTTGCCTCGAGTGATATCTAAAGAAGATGCATCGGTGTAATAAACACCAGTCGCACCACGTGCTATTGTTCCAGGTACTTTCGTACGAGGCTTAGCTAATTCTGCTTTTGTAAATACGCTCTCGTTATCCCAATGGTTATGGCTATATGCAGAATAAACATTAGCTTCAATAGAAACTGGATGCGCCATATCTGGCATATATTCATGGCCTGTTTTATTTTTGCCTGCCGGAGAGCAAACAGAAAATGCCAAAGCAAAGAATGTGATAGCGGATAATACACCGATAATATATTTCATTTTCAAAAATTGAAATGTTGATACAAAGAATTGGTAACTAGATAATTAGATACCTATTAAATAGTCTTTACATTTACCTCGTCGGCTCCTGTTTTACTGAAAAAAGAACGTAGTTTTTCTACCAAACTTTCATCAGCATTTGTAATATCGTAAGCTACGCAAAACTTGTTATCCGTGATACGATTATCGAGACTTTTAGCCTTTACTCCTGGCCACAATCCACAAATAGTATAGAATGTAATCGTCATACCCCAAGCAGCAAAAAGTACTGTCATCTCAAAGGTAATTGGAATAAATGCAGGTACTGACCAATATGGTTTTCCTCCGAATACAATAGGCCAATCGCGGGTAAAAACCCATGACATTAAACCAAAGCCAAAGGAAGCACCAATAGCACCGTAAATAAAGCCCAATTGATGCAAACGGCTTTCTTTTAATCCCAAAATTGGATCTAAACCGTGTACTGGAAAGGGAGTAAAGACATCCATTATGTCCAAGTGACTTGAATTTGCTGTTTTAACAGCCTTTTTCAAATCCTCTTCGTCGTTGTAAAGTCCGTACAGAACTTTTGTAGTATCGGAGGCCATTTATATTGCGTTATTTTTTGTAAATTGATAAATTAATGACGATCAATGAATTAGTGTTCAGAAACTTTCTGTTTCTCCCCTTCTTCGCTTGGGCGTGGTGATTCATGGTATTCTTGGCGTGCCTTCTCTACATATTGGTTACCTGCTACTTTAAGAATGGCTTTTACCTCTGCAATGGCAACAACAGGCGCAACGCGGGTAAAGATCAAATATAAAGTAAAGAACAAACCAACTGTACCTGTAAAGATACTGATTTCCACCCAAGTTGGACGATAATAACTCCAAGAAGATGGTAAGAAATCGCGTGCTAATGTAGTAGCAATGATGACAAAACGCTCAAACCACATACCGATATTTACAACGATACTCAAGAAGAACGTCCACCATATACTGCGGCGAATTTTGCGTGACCAAAACAACTGAGGACTTACCACGTTGCAGAACATCATACCAAAATACGACCACCAGTAAATACCGAATACACGATTATAGAAAGCAAACTGCTCATATATATAACCTGAGTACCATGCCACAAACAATTCCGTCAAGTAAGCCACACCTACAATTGTACCTGTAAGTACTATTACCTTATTCATGGACTCAATGTGATTGATCGTAATATATTCTTCCAATTTCAATACTTTCCGAGTAATCACCATTAGGGTTTGTACCATGGCAAAACCAGAGAAAATAGCCCCTGCTACAAAATAAGGCGGAAAGATGGTAGTGTGCCAACCTGGAACAACTGAAGTTGCGAAGTCAAATGATACAATCGTGTGTACGGAAAGTACCAAAGGCGTTGAAATACCTGCTAAAATCAAGGAAAGTGATTCCCACCGTTGCCAGTGCTTTGCACTTCCTGTCCAACCGAAAGAGAATGTTTCGTACATTTTACGACGGAAACCCGTTGCACGATCGCGTACTGTTGCCAAATCGGGAACTAAACCTGTGTACCAAAACAATAAGGACACCGAGAAATAAGTCGAAATCGCAAATACGTCCCACAAAAGCGGTGAATTAAAGTTCGTCCACAGCGGGCCGCGTGTATTTGGAAATGGAAAGATAAAAAAGGCAAGCCATACACGTCCCATGTGAAAAATAGGGAACTGACCGGCACAAATTACCGCAAAGATCGTCATGGCTTCCGCAGCGCGGTTTACACCAGTACGCCAACGTTGACGGAAAAGCAAAAGGATGGCCGAGATAAGGGTACCGGCGTGACCAATACCGATCCACCAAACGAAGTTGGTGATATCCCATGCCCAGTTGATGGTTCTATTGGCGCCCCATTCTCCAATACCTTTCCAAACGGTCCAGCAAATGGCAAATGCATAAAGCCCTAAGAATGCCGCAGATAATGCGAAGGCAATAATCCACTCGCGTGATGGAGTGGTTTCTGTTGGCGTACACAAGTCCTCCGTAATATTATGGTAGTTCTTGTTGCCTTCAATCAAGACGTGCCTGACAGGTGCTATAGGTTGAGACATATATAATTATACGTTCTTAATGTTCAAAAAATATGATTTAAGCGTCCAAGGCTTCGTTATTATTATGGATCTTGGCTGTGTAATGCACACCAGGGCGTACATTGATCTCCTCCAATACTTGATAAGCCAATGGGCCGCTATTATTGCGACGCTTGTTCACCTCACTATTAGGGTTATTTGCGTTACCGAATACAATGGCGTTGGTTGGACAAGCTGTTTGGCAAGCAGAACGGACATCATTATCAGCTACTTCGCGATTTTCGTTTTTCGCCACCAATTTACCTTCTTGGATACGTTGTACGCAGAAGGAACACTTCTCGATCACACCGCGTGAACGAACAGTTACATCCGGGTTTAGTACCATACGAACAAGGTTATCGGCGTAGAATGGCTTGTCTTCACCTTCTACATGGAAAGTA
>JAAFHO010000232.1 GCA_013297575.1 Chitinophagales bacterium | reverse complement strand
CACCGAAGGCGCTGGTGGTGGTCTTCAAATTATCGATCTTTCGCCGCTACCAGCCAATACCACATTACCAAATTATCGGTATTTTGGCGATGGCGTCATTAATAATCAACTACAAACCATACACTCTTTACAGATAGATACCACAAAAGGATTTATCTATTTGTATGGCTCCAATATTGGTCAAGGCGGTGCTATTGTTTGTAGTCTTTCCGATCCATATAATCCGAAATATGCAGGCAGATATGATATGAATTATATCCACGACGGTTACGCTGATAACGATACGCTATATGGCAGCCATATCAATGACGGATATTTTTCAGTGATCGACATGACCAATAAAACCAATCCCGTCGTATTGGCCACTCAACCAACACCCACGACCTTCACTCATAATACTTGGATAACCCAAGACCGCAAGCACATCCTTACCACCGACGAAACGCCCAACTCGTACCTCACCATGTACGATATCAGCGACCTAGGTGATATAAAAGAATTGGATCGCTTGCAATGCACTCCCGGTAGCGGATCTGCCGTACACAATACGTATGTGAAAGGCGATTACGCCATTACTGCATGGTACCGCGATGGCGTGAATATTGTGGACTGTACCCGTCCCGAAAATATCGTGCAAACAGGCTGGTATGATACTTATGCAGAAAGTGGAGCTGGCTTTGATGGGGCGTGGGGCGTATATCCTTATTTCCCATCGGGTAATTTGATCGTATCAAATATAGACCCGGGTAAGATATTTGTCCTTTCGCCTACTTATGTACGCGCCAGCTACCTAGAAGGAAAAGTGAAAAATGCCGCAACAGGTTTGCCCATACTCGGGGCTAAAGTGGTATTGACTACCACAAATCCAATCGATAATACCCTAAGCAATAACCAAGGTTTATATAAAGCTGGTTATTCAGGCTCTGGTCAAGTGATCGTCACCTGTTCTAAGCTTGGATTTATTGCACAAACCATTACCGTTCAATTGGTAGCAGGTGAAGTATTGATCAAAGATTTTGAACTACAGCCAGCACCAAGTTTCACCGTAACAGGCACAGTGAAAGATGAATCCGGCAATGCTATTCCCGATGCAAAAGTACGTATTCAGGAAGCGGAAGCCGATTATAAAACCGTATCAGATGCAAATGGCAACTTCACTGTACCCGGTATTTTGTCCTCTACCTACTCGATTTATGCAGGTAAATGGGGCTTTAAAAACGTAGAACTCGCCAACCAAAACATCAATAGCAATACGACAGTAACGCTTATTCTTCCAAAAGGCTACAAAGACGATTTTGTGGTGGATCAAGGCTGGACAGTGAGCGGTACTTCTACCCAAGGCATCTTTGAACTCGGCGAACCCGTAGGTCTCGAAGTACAGGGATTTTTCCTTTCCCAGGAGTTTGATCTGCCCACCGATCTTGGTCAAGATTGTTATGTAACAGGTAACCAAGGTATTGGATTTGTGGATGATGATGTCCTTGCGGGTAATGCCGTACTTACTTCTCCGGTAATGGATTTGACGGGTTATGTACAACCCAAAGTACGTTTTTCTGACGCATTTATTAGTATTACTTCCGATCAGACATTCGCAACGAATCAGTATCAAGTATTTATCAGCAATGGCAGTAACGAAAAACTGATCCATACCCGTAATTCTTCTTTTGATGCTGGTTGGAAAACAATTACGGTGGCGGTACCACCTAATTTGCCATTGACCAATAATATGCGCCTAAGAGTAGTCGTAAATGAAGCGCCTACTACTGATTTTGTTGTCACAGAAGGTGCTTTTGACGCTTTTGAAATCATTAATGGTACTAGCGGTACACAAGATGTTTTTGTGGAAGCATCACTTTTAGCCCAACCTAATCCTTTTAGCAACACTTTTGTACTCAACTACACGCTGGATACAGACAACGGTATGGCGATAGTGACCAATGCACTCGGACAAATTGTACAAACCAAATCCTTGGCAGCGGGCCAAACAAGTGTAATACTAGGTGAAAACCTACGTAGCGGTATTTATTTCGCTTGGTTACAAACCGATAAAGGTCGGACTAAAGTAGTGAGCGTAATAAAAGAGTAATTGATCCGTCCAAAGAACGGTCACCGGCGGATTTATTAAAAAAATAGCAGCACTTGTTTGGCTTTCTAATCTGAAACACCCAAACAGGTGCTGTTTTTTTTATACTTAATTTATAGTCTAATGCAATACGCATATATTTGCGACGATTTATTTTAAATTCCGGCAGCGTTTATGGCTACAGAACATCAAAGTAAATCAAAACTAACCTATAAACATCAAAATTAGACATGTCATTATTTAACAAATTTATGATCGTTTTACTCGCCTGTTGCGGGATGAGTTGGACGGCGAGTAGTTATAGCAACTTAGCTACCGAAACCTCTAATACCCAAAAAATTAAAGAATTTGGCTTGCTCAAAAATGTAGAAGACAGCGGTTATCCATTCTTCACATTAACCATTGAGTTTCCGGAAAGAGGATTCACAGAATACTTTAGCATAAATGTAGAAGAAGTAAAATCTGTTAATGCGAAAACCCTATCCGCAGCAGTAGGAAAATACGTGTCTTTTGAGTACAACAGTACGATCACCAATGCGCTCATTGACCTAAGACTTACAGGAAACTCCCTGTTGAATGAAGGCGAGGCCATGCAGTTTAGTGAAGAGACAAAAACAGTTACTGGCATCCTAAGCAATGCAGCGGAAGCCACCACAGGAGATACACCAGGGGAATTATACATCGTAACCGAAGAAGAAATTACCTATAAATTCCCATTTTTTATTACCCCAAAAATTGTAACAGCCAATGGCAAAACAGTAGTGGGCTTCTATGTAGAACAGACAAGCAATGTGATAACTGCGTTGCAGGTAAAATAGGGTTCGGCTTCGCTCACCCACCGATTTCGGCTTCGCTCAATGACCGTTTCGGCTTCGCTCAATGACCGTTTCGGCTTCGCTCACCCACCGGTTCGGCTTCGCTCAATGACCATTTTGGTCATTGAGCGAAGCCGAAATGACAAAAGGGGCTTGATCACAACGACCAAGCCCCTTTTCATTTTAAACAAAAAACGCAATCAAAAAAACTAAGCGTTTGATTTTCTCAAATAATTCTCCAAAGCCACTGCAATAGACGGTGCTTCGGGTGTTCCTGCCTGAATATTTACGGTCATACCGCGTTCGTCCACTGCTTTAAGTGCAGCAGTACCGAATACGCAAATACGGCGGTCTTCCTGTTTAAAATCAGGGAATTGCTCGAAAATAGATTTAATTTCCAAGGCTGTAAAAAACGAAATAATATCGTATTTTACATCGGCCAAATTACTCAAATCGTTGTTTACATTGCGGTACATGATCGCCTCTTGGAGTGGTACATTCAAGTCTTTAAAAAACTTAGTTACCTCCGGGTTACCCTGATCGCTACAAGGAAGATAAAACTTTTCCTCTTTATTTTTGAGGATATAAGATTTTAGTTCCGTGATTGAACGGGTAGCATTAAACACCTTGCGCTTGCGGAAATTGATGTACTTCTGCAAGTAATTCGCAATGGCTTCTGTGGAACAGAAATACTTCATTTCTTCCGACATTTTGAGCCGCATTTCGGCACAAAGACGGAAAAAATGATCGATGGAATGACGGCTAGTGAAAATAATTGCCGTATAATCGTTGGGGTAAACGCGATTTTTACGATACTCTTTTTCTGTCAATCCTTCAAGGGTTACAAATGGAATGAAGTCGATTTTTACGCCGAACCTCTTTTCCAAGTCGTCGTACTGGGTGCGTTGCGCAGGTACGGCCTGCGAGATCAGAATGTTTTGAACGCGCGTCATCGGATGTGATTCCTGAAATTGTGCAGCGGTAGTAGCAGACATTCGGGATAAAAGTTTTGTGAAATTGTCAGGTTAAATAAAAAGAATAAGGCTTTTGCTGTTCACCCAATTAAAGGCTATTGCTAGCGTAATAATTTGATGAGCAACATGACAGGTATTACTTCTGCGGTGCAAAGGTACAGCAAAAAATGCAATGGATAACCAAATAAATATTTTGTACCCAAGGAAAATGCTCTAAATACACCGTATATGATAAATATTCCTGCCAATGCTATCAGCCAAAGCGTAACAAAAAACTGCCAGTTTTGAGTTCCCGCAAAGGCAATTACAAAATTGAAGGGTATCAGGAAAAAGCCCAATACACAACTAAATGCTATGATCAAAAAATTATACCTATTCAAGTCGGCTGCAATACCCGGAAACAACCACGTCATGAACAAAACTGCGAGGTGTTTGCCAACAAAGACAACTATTGTACCCAATAAGCATAAGAAAAACACAGCGTAGTTATTGAACTGCCCATCACTATTCAGCGACTGAACAATCAAAAAAGCGAATACGCCTGCATTTAATAAAAAATTAATGTATAAAAACAAATAAGGAGAATTGCCCGAAAAACCAGAGGCTTCCCGCTGGGCAATGTTCAAGGCATTTGAGCTCAAAAAACTACGCCATGCCTTGAGCAAAATACTTCTGTTGCTCCCAACTGCTAACGTGAAAAAGGTAAGGAAAAGCACTAAGATACCAAAAACAAAAGATTTTGGTATCGTATTGCCTTGAGGTAAATGAATCGAACCGCCCTCCGTTTTACTGTTGGCAGCAGCCTCCTCTAAAGCAACTGAAACACCCGGCACACGATGAGGCACTACATCAAATGGGTTGGACATTCCAGCCGATACGCCCACACTATCCAACGATACCGCTGGCAAACGGCTCGCTACTTCAAAGGGATTACCCGCTACTGCGGATTGCCCTGAAGCGGTGTAAAACACCCAGCATATTAGTATGGAAATAACAAAACCCAATCGCATTGGGCACAAAGGTACAACTTTTTTTAATTTTCTCAAAAAAGATAATTAATTCATTTTCAAAAACTTATATCAAACATAGAACCTTTCATTGGATAGTAATAAAATATTTTTAGTTCTTTGTATTGCATAATACCAAGTAATACCCTTACCTTTGCAGTACATTATTCAAACAAGCAATAATAGCGATCTTCGCTTGGGTTGTTTTTGAATATCGATCAAATAGAATATCGAAAATTAAAATTATGGATTTAGAAAACGCTAAAGCACAGATGCGCAAGGGAGTTTTGGAACTCTGTATCCTTGCCATCGCAGCCAATGAGGAGGTTTATCCTAGCGATATCATTGCACGTTTAAAAAGCAATGACCTGATCGTGGTGGAAGGCACCCTCTACCCGCTGCTCACGCGGCTGAAAAACGATAGCCTGCTGGATTACAGCTGGCGCGAAAGTAATTCAGGCCCACCGCGCAAATATTTCAAAACCACTGAAACAGGCCGGCAAGTCCTCTCCGACTTATCTCAAAGTTGGAACCAACTGGTCCATTCCGTCAATATGACTCTTCTCAAAGATTAGTTCGATCCTTCGAATCATTCAAAAAATTTTTAAACGATGAACAAGATACTTAATATAAATTTAGGCGGGCATCCGGTCACTATCGACGACGATGCTTATGAATACCTGAAAGCATATCTGGAAAATATACGCCGCCGGTTCACCGAAAGCGATGGCCGCGACGAAATTATGCGCGATGTGGAGGACCGATTGGGCGAACTCGTCAACCAGTATAAAGGCAATAACACCATCGTGATGCTGCCACATGTAGAATCTGCCATAGAAATCATGGGCAAACCCGAAGATTTTGGCGGCGAACCAGCAGTAGGCACCTCTGCTGATACTACTACCAGTACAGGAGGAAAAAGCCAGTCTTCGGGCAGTGGCGGCACTACCATATTTGGCCAACAACTAAAAACGGGTAAAAGACTATTCCGCGACGAAAACGACTCGGTCATTAGTGGCGTTTGTTCGGGTTTTAGTGCTTACTTCGGTATTCCCGACCCTATTTGGATCCGTTTGATCTTTGTTTTGCTGGCGTTAGGTTCTTTTGGTTTGGTGATTCCGTTTTATATCTTGATGATGATTATTGTCCCGCCCGCCCGGAGTGCTACCGAGCGTTTGGAAATGAAAGGCGAACCAATCAACGTGGACAGCATTGCCCGCGAATTTGAAAAAGGCTACGAAAATTTATCCAATCGGGTATCTAATGGCGGTGGCAACAAATTTGCACGTGGTACTGCTGCTGCAACCGGTGGCTGTGTTTATGTGTTGGGCAAATTAGGGGTTGGTTTAATGATCCTTATTTCTATTTCGCTCATTCTTGGTTTGGGCTCTGCTTGGGTGGCTGGCATTTTTGCTTTTTTTACAGCCGAGCCATACATGACCTATTTTAGCCCTTTATCGGATGGAATGACCTATTTTGGCGTTTTTTGCGGCTTTATGGTACTGGGTTTGCCCGTGGTTTCCTTATGCTTATGGCTGGGACGTACTATTTTTAGGTTTCAAAATCCGGCTTGGCTAAAAAACACCTTGGGTGCATTATGGGTATTTTGCTTTCTATCTTTGATCGGTTTGGGTGCTTTTGTAGGTAAAAATTTCCGGACAGGTACCACCGTAAACAAATCTGTTGACTTAACGAGCGTACCCTCTGATACGCTCAAAGTAAGTTGGGCCGACCGCGAAAATACCGAACGCGAAGACCATATTCGTTGGGATTGGCCTTGGAGCGACGGTTCTGTCTATATCAATGACGATAAAATCGTTTTACGCGAATTTGTGCGTATCCTCGTCCGCAAGAGTACAACTGGAAAATTTGAATGCCGACAAGATATTCGTGCGCGCGGTGCAAATAGTACCGAAGCGATGGAACATGCCAATGTTTCGGGGTTCAATGCTTACCTGGAGGGGAACGAACTAAAAGTGCCAAGCAAAATGCAGTTTGATAAAAGCACAAAATGGTGGTTGCGCCAAATCACTATCTATATTGGTGTACCAGAAGGTAAATGTATCGTTTTTGACGACCAAATTTACCACGTTGCCGCCGCCGACTTCGATGATTATGCACCGGGCAACGATGAAAATTATATTTCAAGAACGCCAGGTATGGTGTATCGGATGACCAAAGACGGCATCAATTGCTCGACTTGTCCTAACTTCGGTGATGCGAATTACCACAGCGATAAAAACTACGAAAACTTTATTTTTGAAGGTGATTTTGACGTAGAAATGCGCGAAGGTGATGATTTCTCTATGCGGATCGAAGGTGACCGCGAGGCGCTCGAATCTATTCCATCGGGGAACAAACTCACCATTACAACCAATAATAAAACGCCCAATACTAAAACCAAAATCATCATCGAAACGCAAGTTTTGACTATGGTATCGGCAGATAATACAGGTTTAGTCACGATTCGTGGTTTTGAGGAAGGTAATGCGTCGATTTCGGCCAAAGGCAAATCGGTCATCAAAGCCTATTTGGATGCCAGTGACCATTTGGATGTGACCCTCTCCGATCAAAGTCGGGTAATTCTTTCGGGAAAGGGCGGCGAACTCCGCGCTACGCTCTCGGATGATGCCAACCTTGATGCATTGGACTGGCGCGCCAGCGAAGTAAAGGCTTCGGCCAATGGCAACTCCAAAGGTCGCGCATTCGCCCGCGATAACGCCTCCATACGAGTGGACGCTAATGCCGATTTTAAAATAGAAGGCACTTCGGATATTGAGCGGAAATAATCGCTTTTTCAGGCACACTTCCCTTTTTTTGCTGGTTGGGTGAGGAAAGGGAAGTGTGTTTTGGGGTATTTGGAATAAAATTTACATTTAAATATTGGCCATTTACACCACATTAAACAATATAAGTTTTTAAAACAAACCCAATAACCGCAGACATTAAAATGATATGTGGTTCTTGTATTTTTTTAAAATTCCATAAAATAACGCCTGAAATAAGGGCTAAAAAAATAGCTATAAAATCCACATGATGAGTCGCATCCACAAAAGTCCTGTACGCAATGATGCATACTGCCCCTACCAATGCGCCTACTACAGCAGCGGTTATACCATCTACAAAAGCCTTAATCGACAGGTTTTTAGCAATTTTTTTAAAGTAAGGCGCTGGCAAAACGGTTAAAAGATAGCAGGGCAAAAAAGTAGCCAAGGCTGCCACACACGCCCCCGATATTCCCCCAACCAAATAGCCGATAAATCCAACAGTATCACAACAG
>JAAFHO010000231.1 GCA_013297575.1 Chitinophagales bacterium | reverse complement strand
ATGGTAAGTTGACCTTGATAGGATGGACAAACCAAGTAGTCGTCCCCTACCCTACGCACATTATGCACCTCGCCAGTAGGTCGCTGTGAAGGATAATATACATCCAATAAATTAATATTACTTAGATCAGAAATATCGTACGCACCTACTGGCGTAAACGATTTTTCATCCGCAGTAAAGAGTATATTTTTATTTTTCGACAATGTGGTATTGTGGTTGAATGCGCCCGGCGTGGGTTGGGTGGCTAAAATAACAGGATTGGTTTTGTCCGAAATATCTATAACACTGAATTGCCCATCATAAATTTCACTACCAAAAAGCGTATCGCCTACCACCAAGCCATCGTGCAGGTAATTGGTATTATATTGGCCTACAAAATCGGGGTTCCATGGATCGGAAAGCGAACAAATAATAGCACCATCACTGGGTGCAGAACTGCCATAGACATACAAATAACCATCTTCTGCACCCACTGTATGGCTGCGTTGAATCATGTTTTCCAAGGAATCATTGCCAAGCCATACCTTATATAATATGGTATCGGGCAATTGGCGCATATCCACAATCGTAATCCCACTACCCTGAGCTTCAGAGCCGATATAGGCAAATCCACCCCAAGTTTTTACTTCTCGCCAGTTGTTAACCAAACCCGGTACTCGAAAACGGCGCACCGGCGTAGTAGGAATAGTAACATCGTATATGTCTAAACCAAAACGATGGCCAACTAAAGCATATTCATTTCCAATGCTGTCCACATGGTGCCAGCAACCAGCCAATGTAATACCAGAATCATTGGGAACATGCGCCAATTGCTGGAGGTGGAGTTGTGCCTGAAGTGGTGCAGCGGCAAGTATAAAAACTAGGATCAATAATCGATACATCATACTTTGTTTAGATAAATTATAAAAAAATGTAAATATATATACTGAGCGTTGTTAGGTTTTGTGTATAGATTTATGGGGCACAGTAGGATTTTCATGCACAAAACCTACAGAGCCGAAGTATAACGTAATCCAAATCAAATGTTAAACACTTTTTTTTGAATACACTGCATTCGTTTTATTCCTCAATTTTCGGTGTTTAGTGCAAGATAAGTATTTGAACACAATTAACTAACACCAAACCTGATATTATGTTGGACATACTACACACGTATTACCGCCTACTTTTTACAATTTGCTTTTTTGCTGCAATTGGATTTGATGTTGAAGCAGCCAATCCCGAGAAATGTATTTTTTATTGGGGCGATATGCAATCTGTTTTATTACAAAAGAATAATTACGAGGCAGAAATATCGGTTTCGCCCCATAATTTTCGAAAATCCATGTTTTCCCAACCATCACTTTGGAATGGCAAATCGTTGATCCGTGATTTTCAGTTCAAATTTGAGCAAATGGATATTTCCGTTGCTACAAATAAGGAGTTTTTCAATCAATTAATACCTGCTTTAGATACAAAATATGCTCAAACAGCCAAAGCTGGTGATCTGTTTATGATTGAAAACATACCCATTGCAGATGGTTATATGGGTTGTATCAAAATAACGATCAACAAAGATACATTGGAAGTAACAAAACAACGTTACGAATTCGTAGATGCGGGTACATCATCCAATTTTAAGGCACTAGCACGGGCAGACTGGGGGGCGTATATTCATTCAGAAAGCCATGCGGATGATCGGGACTTTTTTACTGTTCAGGAGTTTTGGCAGACACTAAAAACGCCTCCATCATTGGAATGGAAAGCGGATAGAACCCAAGAAAAAATGTTAATTCTTATCAGTTTCCACGATATATCTACCAAATTAAATAGCCTTGTTATCGAATTTGATACGACAAACCATGCCCAAAATATTGAAAATTTGATGAGGCCTTATGCGCATTTGATTACCCCGGGATTATCGGTGCGATTAGAATTAAAAACAGCCAACCAATACCATACAGAACTACAATCGCTGCTTCAAATTATTGCGGATGACGACCCGAGGTTAGCATTAAGGCGGCAAAAAAACACACATAAATTTTCGGTAGAATGGGGCGATCTTAAATGGAATAGCAATCAATATTTACAATCGTTTCCAACAGCCGATGGAAATCAAAGATATACAGACCGAACATCTTTTTTGATGCTCCGACAAGAATGGACAAACCCCGAAATGTACCAAATTAGCGATGCTTTTAATCGCACCAAAAAACTAAAAGAAATGCTTGCTGCTCGCCCAATTATTAGAGTAGATGGCAAGGAAATTTGGCCCTATTCCTTTGATATTCAATATGATAAAACGAATTATTCGATAGCCGAAAACGAACTATTGCCCTATGATCTTCAGGATAAATTATATGGTGTACTCACCAACCCGAATGAACCAAGTTCTGTTTTTTTTACCCTAAAAAACATCAAAAGTAAATCTGGGTATGTCTTTGATCCGCTAGAATTTAGTTGCTTTCTGGGCGGATATGTGGAGCAAAACTATGCTAGTTTTGATTACCTGAAAAGGCAACCCCAAAGCACAAAATTCATGTTGAATCCCCCAACCCCTAATCCGATTAGTGACGGCAATTTACGTGTAGAGGTGGTCGTTCCTAATGGTGCTAATGCTGTATTAACGGTATTTGATGAAAATGGAAAATCCCGCTACCGCGAGTCCAAGGATTTCCCGATTGGGTTATCCTATTTCACAATACCCGCCGGAATGCTGGAAAAAGGGATAAACTATATATTTGTATCAACGCCTTGGGGCAGTCGAAGCGCAACTGTTCAAAAAAAGTAAACTCATTTAATAGGCAATCAGTTTGGTCAATTGTTCCTTCATCCGCTCCAATGGAAAGAAATTCTGTTCCAATGGAATCGCAAATGGGACAGGCGTATCCAAACTGGCAGCACGCAATACTGGAGCATCTAAATACTCGAATAAATGCTCACTGATCCAAGCCGCTATTTCACCACCAAGACCGCCAAATAAGGTATCTTCATGCAGGATTAAAACGCGATTGGTGCGCTTTACGGTTGCTGTAATGGCTTCATAATCAAGGGGAACTAAAGAACGCAAGTCTAAAATATCGGCATCTAAACCCATTTCATCGGCTACTTTTTCGGCCCAACGTACGCCCATACCATAAGTGATAATACTCACTTCCGCACCTGTACGCACCTGACGAGCCTTCCCTATTTCTACGGTATAGTAACCATCAGGCACTTGTCCCGATTCTGATCGGTACAAGGCTTTATGCTCAAAAAACATGACCGGATTAGGGTCATTGAATGCCGCAATCAGCAAGCCCTTAGCATCGTATGGAGTGCTTGGATATACTACTTTAAGACCAGGCGTATGGGTAAACCACGCTTCATTAGATTGAGAGTGAAATGGCCCTGCGCCTGTTCCACCACCGGTAGGCATGCGGACTACAATATCGGCGGTTTTGCCCCAACGCCAATGCAATTTCGCGAGGTTATTGATAATTTGGTTAAATCCACAAGTGACAAAATCGGCGAATTGCATTTCTACCATTGCCTTCATATCTTTCAATGCTAGTCCTAGACTGATCCCAACAATAGCACTTTCGCACAAAGGCGTATTGCGCACGCGGTCTTTTCCGAAGGCCTCCATAAACCCTTGCGTAATTTTAAACACACCACCATAATCAGCAATATCTTGCCCCATCAGGACCAGTTCGGGGTGGCGCTGCATGGATTCGCGTAAACCCTCTGAAATACCATCAATAAAGCGTAGTTCGCGGACAGTTCCTGTTGGCGCAATAGCAGTACCATCGTGCGGGGCGTACATATCATCCAGTTCTTCTTGAGTATTGGCAACGGGTTCAGGTTCGTTGAACATCACCTCTACTGCATCGGCAATGGCTTTTTTGTATTTTTTACGAATATTTTCCGTGTAGTTTTCAGTTAAAATGCCTTGTTCGGTGAGCCAACGTTCAAAATTCTCCAAGGGATCTTTTTGGGCCCACGCATCCATCATTTCTTGCGGAACGTATTTAGTACCACTTGCTTCCTCGTGGCCGCGCATACGGAAAGTGACACATTCCAGTAGGAAAGGTTCAGGATTTTCGCGCATTTCGGCGGCTACCTTACTAATGGTATTATAGACTTCCAAGATATTATTTCCATCAATTTTGGCCGATCGCATCCCATAACCCACTGCCCTGTCCACCAAATCTTTGCAAGCATATTGCTCCGAAGGTAAGGTAGAAAGACCATAACCATTGTTTTCTATGACAAAAATGACCGGTAATTTCCAAACGGAAGCAACATTCAAAGCCTCGTGAAATTCGCCTTGACTGGTAGCACCTTCGCCTGTAAATGCTAATGAAACACGTCCTTCCTTGCGGAGTTTGTGTGCCATAGCAACGCCAGCAGCCAACGACAATTGCGGCCCTAAATGCGAAATCATGCCAACAATACTATGCTCCATCGCTCCAAAATGGAATGAACGGTCGCGCGCTTTGGTATAACCCATGCGCTTGCCCTGCCATTGGCAAAACATACGGTCGAGCGGCATATTGCGCGCCGTAAACACCCCCAAATTACGGTGCATTGTAAAAATAACCTCATCGGGAAGGAGTGCGCAAGCAGCACCTACGGCAATCGCTTCTTGGCCAATACCGCTAAACCATTTAGAAATTTTGCCCTGCCGCAGCAGATTAAGCATTTTTTCTTCAATTAGGCGTGGTTTGGCCAATTGCTCGTATAAATGGAGTAGGGTTTGTTCATCAAAACCGTTTTTATTGTATTGGATGGCGGTGGTGGGCATTGTGGGCATATCATCGAATTAAAATATTAAGTACATTTGAAAAATGCGCCGCAAAGGTAGGAACGGTGTTAGAATATAGTATTAGAATAAGCGTACTTTATTTAAATCTCGTTTTTTAGGAAAGATAAAACACTAAGGATTCACAATAAAACGCCTAAATTTGTGCGGAAATTACAATTATCATGCAAAAACGTACACTCGTTAGTTTCGATTGGGCTTTAAAGAAATTACTTCGACAAAAAGCCAATTACGCCATTTTGGAGGGTTTTCTCTCCGAATTGCTTCGTTTTGATGTCTCCATTCAAAATATCCTAGACGGAGAAAGCAACAAACCTAATGCAGATACTAAACTTAATCGGGTGGATATTCTCGCTCAGGATAAAGACAAACGGCTCTATATCATTGAGTTACAGTATAGCCACGAATTAGAATATTTCCACAGGATGCTATTTGCGGGCAGCAAAAGTACCGTTGAATACCTCCCCGAAGGCTTCGACTATAGCCAGATCCGAAAAGTATATAGCATCAATTTACTTTATTTCCAACTGGGCCAAGGCAACGATTATGTCTATCATGGCACTACCCGTTTCATTGGAATACACCTTGGCGATGAACTGCAATTGAGTCAGGTGCAAAAAGAAAGATTCCTCATTAATCAGGTATATGAGATATACCCCGAATACTACGTTATCAAGATCAATAATTTCAATGATATTGCGAAAGATACCCTTGATGAATGGATCTATTTTTTCAAAAATACAACATTACCCGAAAAATATTCTGCCAAAGGACTTAAATTGATCGAAAAAGCATTAAATATCAATAATTTACCCGAAACAGAACGTCACGATTACGAAGCCCATCAAAAAGATATGGAAATAGAAAAAAATGTTATGAATACCGCTAAACTAGAAGGTAGAGCGGAAGGTAAAGCAGAAGGTAAAGCAGAAGGCGAAAGATTAGCTATTGAAAAAGTAGCTTGCCAAATGCGAAAAAAAGGGTTGCCCATAGATACTATCGCAGAAATTACCGGGCTTACTCCTGTAGAAATTCAAAATCTTACTTGTTTGGATGAGTCGTAATTGAATCTTATCAGACAATATACAGAATTAGGGTCGTAATGCTGAAATGAGGAAATTTTTATCAAATCAAGGCAAATTTTGCAGTCGAAATGGGTTATTTTCGGCGAAAAATTTAACGAAAATTTGGCAAAAATTAACCATTCTCAGCATACTAAACTAATTCTGTATAATGTCTAACCTAAACAACTACTATTTTTTTTCGTTGTGACTAATGTCACGTATGGTTAACTGCAAACCCCACGATCTTTGCAGCATCAAATTATATTTATCAACTTATTCGTTTATGAAAATCGAACAAATTTATACAGGTTGCCTTGCTCAAGGCGCATATTATATAGAAAGTGAAGGAGAGGCCGTGGTTATTGACCCACTTCGTGAAGTAACTGCCTATTTGGAGAAAGCAGAAAAAGCCAATGCCACCATTAAATATGTCTTTGAAACCCATTTTCACGCTGATTTTGTGAGCGGGCACTTGGATTTGAGCAAAAAAACTGGTGCTACCATTGTTTATGGCCCTACTGCACAGCCTACATTTGATGCCCACATTGCGCAAGATGGTGAAATATTCAAAGTGGGCAAAATCTCTTTCCGAGTTCTGCATACACCGGGTCATACCATGGAAAGTGCTTGCTATCTTTTATTGGACGAAAATGGACAGGAAAAAGCGCTGTTCTCTGGCGACACTCTATTTATTGGTGATGTAGGTCGCCCTGACTTGGCTCAAAAAGCAGCACACATGACGCAGGAACAGTTGGCAGAAACGCTGTTTGATTCATTGCGCACTAAAGTAATGACTCTCCCCGATGATATTATCGTGTATCCCGCACATGGTGCAGGGTCAGCTTGTGGCAAAAACATGTCGAAGGAAACTTATGACACTTTAGGCCATCAAAAATCTGTCAATTACGCACTTCGCGCTGATATGACCAAAGCCGAATTTGTGAAAGAAGTTACCAATGGTCTAATGGCACCTCCTGCTTATTTCCCGCTCAATGTGGCAATGAATAAACACGGCTATGATAGCATTGATGATGTGATGAAACGGGGTAATCATGCGCTTTCTCCACGCGCATTTGAAGTAGCGGCCAATGAAACAGATGCACTTATTCTCGACACCCGCGATCCGCAATCTTTTTCAGAAGGCTTTATCCCCAATAGTATCAATATCGGTATTGATGGCAGTTTTGCGCCTTGGGTAGGTGCGCTCATCCCCGATGTAAAACAACAAATACTGCTCGTTACCGCACCCGGTCGTGAAGAGGAAGTGGTCACTCGCCTTGCACGGGTAGGATACGATTATTGCCTTGGCTACTTGGATGGCAGTTTTGAAGCATGGAAAGCGGCTGGTATGGAAATAGATACCATTGAGCGGATTAATGCCGATGAACTCCACGATATTATGGCTGCTCACCCCGATGTACCCGTATTTGATGTACGTAAACCTGGCGAATTTACGAGCGAGCATATTAAATCGGCGGAAAGTGCACCATTAGATAATATCAATGAGGCGATGTTGGAAATTCCTAAAAACAAAACAGCCTATATCCATTGCGCAGGCGGCTACCGCTCCATGATTTTTGCCAGTATTCTCCGCGCACGTGGTTACGATAACCTGATCGATGTAATAGGTGGATTTAAAGCCATTAAAGACAGCGAAAAGTTTGAATTAACCAATTATGTTTGTCCAAGCACTATTGCTTAAAATAATAATTGAAGTACTTGGACACAATTAATTACCATTTTGAACTTGGTCTTTTCCGCCAATTAATTATGCCCAAGTACTTAAAAAAAAACAACATGATCCAATTCATTAAAAATATATTCGGCGGGAATAGTAGTGATTCAGCAGCATTACCTCAAAACGATACAAGTCATCCCAATCCAAAATTCGATAACTTAACAGGCCATCTTTTTAAAAAAGAATTAGACGCTAATCCCAATGCGGTCTTGCTGGATGTGCGCTCTGCGATGGAGACAAGGATGGGCATATTACCCAATGCTGAAAATATTGATTATACCTCCTCGTCTTTTAATCAAAAAGTAGCGGCTTTAGATAAATCAAAGACCTATTTTGTCTATTGCCGTAGTGGTAATCGGTCAGGCCAATCCTGCCAAATTATGCACAAAATGGGTTTTGATGTACGCAATTTAATGGGTGGTATTAGCGCGTTTCCAAGCGGGAAATAACATTTCTTATTACGTTTTCTTTGTAAAAACTTAGCCCAACGGTTTCGAGTCAAAAAAGCAGGCAATTTTTGGTCAGACGAGCCACTTTTTTGAGTTCGATGCAGCGCATCGGACGAAAAAAATGGCGAAGTA
>JAAFHO010000229.1 GCA_013297575.1 Chitinophagales bacterium | reverse complement strand
CTTTTTTTGAGGCTTCCCTTTGAAAAAATTAATGTCAAAGGTACTTTATTGGCGCTTTTTGCGGATGCCTGTGAAGCGGGTTTTGATGCAGGTAAGAATCCCGATACCATTATTCGGGAGTTCTGGGATGAATATTGCGAACACGAGTCCCCAGAGGATAAACTAAAATTGTTGTCCTATTTTATCCGGTATATTGAACGCCAGGTAGTGCTGTTCGATTCGGTGGAGGATGCGCTTTTTGAAGAAACCCACGAACTCAACGGCGTTGGGTCGTTGTCTTATTTGCTCAACCGCGTCAATACACCCGCGTTGCGCGAGCAATTGATCGAAAAACTCAACGATTTTTCGGTTCGGATGGTACTAACTGCCCATCCTACGCAGTTTTATCCGGGTAAAGTACTGGGTATTATCGATGATTTGGGCAAGGCCATTAGCCAAAAAGACTTAGAAGAAATACGCCTGATGCTGTTGCAATTGGGCAAAACTTCTTTTGTTAATAAGAAAAAACCAACGCCTTTGGACGAGGCTTTGAGCCTAAGTTGGTATTTGGAAAACGTGTTTTACTACGCTATTCCAGATATCATTTTCCGGTTGTACTCTTCCTTAAAATTGGATATTGCTACCTTTAAAAATCCGGGCGCATTGGCACTTGGCTTCTGGCCTGGTGGCGATCGCGATGGCAACCCATTTGTCACGGCAGATGTATCAAGGGATGTTACGCGTCGACTTCGGGAAGCGGTATTGCGCTGTTATTACCGCGATATTCGGAATTTGAAGCGCCGACTTACTTTTTCGGGCGTGGAAGAGCGCATTAGTGCCATTGACCAGCGTATTTATGTTACTTTGTACAAGCCCGGCGACCCGATGGTTTACGGCTCGTGCAAAGAACTACTCGCCGATTTGATAGTGGTTAGACGCTTATTGAACGATAAGCACGATGGCCTATTTATGGAACTTTTGGATTTGTTTGTGCTCAAAGTACGCATTTTTGGGTTTCATTTTGCTACATTGGATGTGCGGCAAGACAGTAGTAAACACTACGAAGTATGGGAAACAATTTGGAAAGCCGATAAGGTGGACTATGGTGCATTGAGCGATGAACAGCGGCTACAAAAGTTATTAGCCGCTAATTTTCACCTAGACGAGCATTTGTTTCCAGAAGATTCCATTACCTACGATACCATCGCGATGATGCGCCAAATAGTGACCATTCAACGCGAAAATGGGGCGTTGGGCTGCCATCGTTATATTATTTCTAACTGTGGCAGTGTGCTACATGTCATGGAAGTACTTACTTTGGCAAGACTGACCATTGGGCATATTGGCCCTGGAGGGAGTATGCCTTTGGACGTGATTCCTTTGTTTGAAACTGTAGAAGATTTGGCGATGGGTGGCCATATTATGCACGATCTTTACAATTTACCTGCTTACCGCAAGCATTTGGAGGCGCGTGGTATGCAGCAAACCATTATGCTCGGGTTCTCGGATGGTACTAAAGATGGCGGTTACCTCCGCGCCAACTGGAGTATCTACCGCGCCAAAGAAGAACTTACGCGGATTAGTAGGGAAAATGGGGTTTCTGTCATCTTTTTTGATGGTCGTGGTGGCCCTCCAGGAAGGGGAGGGGGCAATAACGCCAGTTATTACGCTGCACACGGCGCGGATATTGAAAACCGCGAAATTCAAGTTACGATTCAAGGACAAACGATCAGTAGCACTTATGGCACACGATCGGCGGCGTGTTATAATATGGAGCGTATTTTTACGGCAGGTCTCGAAAATCACTTGTTTAAAACGCATTCCAACGAATTGACCGAAGCAGATCGCGCGTTGTTGGATCAATTGGCCGAAGCAGCATATACTTCCTATTCCGAACTCAAGGGGCACGATAGATTTGTGTCGTATTTAGAAAAAATGACCCCCTTGATGTGGTATGGCGATTCCAATATTGCCAGTCGTCCTACGAAACGAAATGCGGGTGGTGGTTTAAAATTTGATGGCTTGCGCGCGATCCCATTTGTAGGCGCATGGGCGCAAATGAAGCAAAATATTCCCGGTTATTATGGTTTTGGAGCGGCATTGGAAGTATTGAAAAACAATGGATTGGGCGATAAATTGCTCCAATTGTACCGGAGTTCCTTGTTTTTTCGCACTTTGGTAGAAAATTCCATGCAATCGCTGTCAAAGAGTAATTTTAAAGTGACCCAATACCAAAAAGTAGATCCAGAATTTGGTGTTTTTTGGCAAATGTTGGAAACCGAGTACCAGCGTTCTTTTGAAAAATTACTTTGGCTGAGTGATCAAGAAACACTCTTGTCGGATAATCCCAGTTCCAAAAATAGTATCGCATTGCGCGAAGAAATTGTACTGCCTTTGATCGCAATTCAGCAATTTGCGTTGCAACAATTGCGCTCCAACGATCTGACGGAGGAGCAACGGGAGCAATATAAAAAAATGGCTTTGCGCTCGATGTTTGGGATTATCAATGCTGCTCGGAATGCTGCATAATCTCTACAAATATTGCGGTGCGCTACACCTTTACACGTGATGTTGCCTTTTTTTGCTACAAATATTACGGTGCATTGCACCTGAAATTTTTATAAGAAAAACCTTATGGATGCTAAGCGTTTGTTGTTCGTCGATGTAATTTGCCCTTTTGCCTCCTTTTAGCATAAGTTTTTACCAGTAATTCAAATAAAAATAAGAACTTTGCGGTTCTATTACCGATTCAAATTTTTTCAACACACCTTTACTTATGTTAAAAATTACAACACTCTTTTTTCTTTTAATCCTTTCTTTTGGTTCACTTACTGCACAAATGTGCGTACGCGACTCCTCCGTCCTCGATTCTAACGCTTTGGTATCACCTAAAGCATGGTCGCCTACCGACCCCACTATTTATACGGCACCCGCTTGTATCAACGAGCCTTATAGCCAATCTGTTACTTTTAACGTGCCGGACAAGATCACTTTGAGCGGTTTTGAATTTCCATTAAGCAAAATCACCGTTGCATTAACAGGTGCTGTTACAGGCTTGCCTGCGGGATTGGGCTATTCTTGTGATCCACCTAACTGCGAATTTTTGAGTAATACACTAGGCTGTATGCTGATTAGTGGCACACCCACATCGGCCAATACACCTGGCGACAAAGAACTTACGATCAAAGTAACGGCGTACTCCATCATTACGCAAGAAATTGATTTTCCGGGTACTATTGCTCCTAATAACAAGTATTTTATCACAGTGAAACCAACTGGACAATGCGCTAGTGGCACCAGCGACCTTTCTGGTCAAATTGCAAGTGTAAAAAATGCGCCGAACCCATTTGCTCAATACACGCAAATGATGATCGAGTCGTTGGTAAGCGGTGAATATACTTTCCAGGTGTTTAATGTAATCGGTAAAAAAGTAAACGAACAAACGGTACAATTGACAGAAGGTAGGAACCAATTCACTTTTGATGCGGGCGAATTGCCCAATGGCACTTATTTTTATTCCCTTGGCAATCGCCAGGGTAATGTATCCAACACCTTCGTAATCAACAGATAATATATATGCGGTCGATTTCGTACTTTATCGTTACAGTACTGATATCTGCACCGTTATTCCTTTTTGGTCAAACCGGCTGTCCGGGTTGCGTCGTCAACCTGCCAGCCGGTTTGCCTGTGGATACGGTTTATCTGCCACCTATTCCTGATGGACAAGTAGGACTGGCGTATAATAAAGATATCTCTTTCCGAATGCCGAAAACCACGACACCTGTGGCGGCTATTGATAGTGTTACGCCTCCGGGGCTTAATATCAATTCGATTGAAATATTATCTGTGGAAGGTTTGCCTCCCGGTTTGAGTTGGCAAGCCAACCAGACGGTATTTCCGGTGAGCACCCAAACAGATGGTTGT
This sequence comes from Chitinophagales bacterium, assembly GCA_013297575.1. GTDB lineage: Bacteria > Bacteroidota > Bacteroidia > Chitinophagales > Saprospiraceae > M3007. Next base: position 4,273 of record JAAFHO010000229.1, on the reverse strand, counting down.
ATTAAAATATGTGGAACGCCCACCGAAAGCGATTCCTTTGTGATTATTGTTCGATTAAAGGCAACAGTGTTGTTTTTTAACCAAGAAGCAGTGTTTCCCATGCGTATGTATATCGCCCCGGAAGTAAGTGCCAATGCAGGTTTTTCGATGAGCAATCCAGAGGGGTGTGGAAGTACAACAGTGTCATTTACGAATAATAATCCGTCCAACGGAAATGCGGGTTTTAGTTATAGCTGGGATTTTGGCGATGGTACAGTTACTACCGATGAAACACCTGCGCCACATACTTATTCCACTCCGGGTAGTTATATTGTAAAGTATAAGGCTGTGGTGGATACAACAGGGTTTATTTTGCAAAGTATTCTCCTGAAAGACTTAAATTGTGCCGATAATTTGGGGTTAAATGCACCAGATATGTACTTGTTTATCACAGATAGTGCGGGAGTAAAAGTTTTTGAATCCAATCCGCCTGTGAATAATATTTCACTTCCCTATACCGTAACGACCAATCTTCGTTTGAAATCGGGTAATTACGTGTTACAAGTATGGGACGAAGATGGCGGTATTCAAGGAACGGACGACCAATGCGGTATTGTTACGTTCAATTTATTGAGCAATGGTACCGTAGTATCGAATGGATTTGAAGCCGTATTAAATATTATCCATCCCATCACGACGTTATTATTTAGCGATACGGTAGTCGTTTATCCGCAACCTGCGCTACCAATATTAACAGCACCGATTGGTTTGAAGGCTTGTGCTAATTTTGCACCATTGCCATTGTATGCATCGTATAGTAGTGATATTGAATGGTTTAAAAATGGCACAGCAATACCTTTTGCGACGGATTCGGTGTATTTGGCCACCAACAGCGGTAGTTATCAAGTGGAATACACTTCGCCAGATGGTTGCAAGGTAATTTCTACGCCTGCTTTGGTCGAATTGATCCCTTTGCCAGTAGTCCCATTGTTTTTTAATAACCAAAACTTGCTCACGCTGTTCGATACCTTGACATTACCATCGAATAGTTACACTTTACAATGGTATTTGGCAGGACAGGCTATACCGTCCAATGGTTATTGGCATTGTGCGGTAGAAAGTGGTTTGTACAAATTGGTACTCACCGATAATATTACCGGCTGTGTTAATTCGTATGAACTCAATGTCGTCTATAACCCTAATCTTGATTGTACCACGTCAACTCAGGAAGGTGAGTGGGCTAATTTTGCACTTTACCCCAATCCCGTCACCTCCTCACTGCAAATTGATTTGGGTACTAATGCGAAAGACGATCAGTTATTACAGGTTTTTGATGCAACAGGAAGATTAGTTGCTACAGGTATTATTGCCAGTGGTAATCGTTTGAAACTATTGGATTGTACGAGTTTAGCAAACGGTATCTATTATTTGAATATTGTAAATAACAAGGGTACTAAAACGCACTTGTTTGTAAAAAAGTAAAAATTTAGCCGCTCCCATTTCGGCCAAAAAAGGTCAATTTTTTGTCTCGAAACCGCTGCTAATTTTTTACGTAAAAAATTAAGCACAATGACAGCACCATTTTTTCAATCCCATCCTAATTTTTTCCTGATTGCTGGCCCCTGCGCCATTGAAGGAGAAGATATGGCATTTGAAATAGCAGAAAAAATAAACGAAATATGTAATCGTTTGAATATTAGATATGTATTTAAAGGAAGTTACCGTAAAGCCAACCGTAGTCGGCGCGATTCTTTTACGGGAATTGGTGATGAAAAAGCATTGGATATTCTGAAAAGGGTAGGGGAGAAATACCAAATACCGGTCACTACCGATATTCATACCGACGCAGAAGCAGCATTAGCGGCAGCATACGTTGATATTCTTCAGATTCCTGCTTTTCTATGCCGCCAAACCTCTTTATTGGTGGCTGCTGCGCAAACGGGTAAGGTGATTAATATCAAAAAAGGCCAATTTGTAAGCCCAGAAGCGATGCAGTTCGCTGCGGATAAAGTGCGCGAAGAAGGTAATGAGCAAGTAATGCTTACCGAGCGTGGCACGACTTTTGGGTATCAAGACCTGATCGTTGATTTTCGGGGTATTCCCGTAATGCAATCGTTTCAAGCCCCTGTTATTTTGGATTGTACGCACTCGTTGCAGCAACCCAACCAAAGTAGTGGTGTAACAGGCGGAAGACCAGCATTGATCGAAACCATTGCTCGGGCGGGCGTGGCTGTGGGTGTGGACGGATTGTTTATCGAGACACATCCCGAACCTTCAAAGGCAAAATCTGATGGGGCGAATATGTTGCCTTTGGATCGTTTGGAGGGATTATTGGTAAAATTAGTCGGTATTAGAGCGAGTATTCTATAAATTATGAAAGGTATCATATTAGCAGGCGGCTTAGGCACACGCCTTTATCCGTTAACATTGGCCGTGAGCAAGCAGTTAATGCCAGTTTACGATAAACCAATGATTTATTACCCTTTGAGCACATTGATGTTGGCGGGTATTCGTGAGGTATTGATTATCTCTACACCTTATGACCTACCCAATTTTGAGCATTTGCTCGGGGATGGCAAGGATTTAGGTATGTCGATCAGTTACAAAGCGCAGCCGGAGCCGAATGGTTTAGCGCAGGCATTTGTGCTTGGCGCCGATTTTATTGGCTCAGATGGTGCCTCGTTGATCTTGGGCGATAATATTTTCTATGGCGCTGGCTTGGGCGATATGGTGCGTTCCTGTTCCGAACCCGATGGTGGTGTTATTTTTGCTTATCAAGTGGCCGATCCGGAGCGTTACGGCGTAGTTGATTTTGACAAAGATTTTAAAGCACTTAGTATTGAAGAAAAACCAGCCAAACCCAAAAGTAATTTTGCGGTACCAGGTTTGTATTTTTACGATAATTCTGTGGTAAATATAGCAAAAAATTTAAAGCCTAGTGCGCGCGGTGAATACGAAATTACAGATGTAAATCGTATTTATTTGGAACAAGGTCGCTTATCGGTACGTGCTATGGGGCGTGGTTATGCGTGGTTGGACACAGGTACGCACACCAGTTTGATGCAAGCGGGTCAGTTTATACAAACCATTGAGGAGCGGCAGGGTTTAAAGATCGGTTGTATCGAAGAAACCGCTTGGGAAATGGGCTTTATCGACGATGCTGGTCTTGAAAAACTAGGCCATAAGTATATAAAAAGTGGGTATGGGGAGTATTTGTTGCGGTTGTTGAAGTCGTAGGTTACCTCAACGCCACCAATTCCTTCAATTCCGTATTTGTCAAATCCCCAATCCATTTTTCACCATTGGCCACAGTTAAGTTGGCCAATTCCTTTTTCGATTGGATAATAAGGTCAATTTTTTCCTCAAATGAACCTTGGGTAATAAATCGGTGTACTTGCACATTGCGTTGTTGCCCAATGCGATTGCGCGGTCGGTGGCTTGTGCTTCCACCGCAGGATTTTACCATTGTCTAGCCTAAAAAACCTACGTTCATTTCTGCCAATTAACTAAGTCCAAGTACTTAAATGTGTTTTTTATAGACTAAATATTTTTGAAATCTAGCCTTTTAATGTTTCAAAACAAACAATCTTTCCTAAATGCTGTTTTCCATATCAATTATGAAATACACCTCACTGCGACAGGCCGTCAATGATTTGAAGCGGCACAATATGCTCCTCGAAATAGAAGAAGAAGTGGATCCCAACCTCGAAATGGGTGAAATTACCCGCCAGATTTTCGACCGTGGTGGGCCTGCTATCTTATTTAAAAAAGTAAAAGGTAGCCCATTTCAGGCCGTGAGCAACCTGTATGGTACTTTTGATCGTACTTCATTTTTATTTCGAGATACGCTAGAGCAAGTAAAACGGGTCATTGAACTCAAACGCGATCCAATGGCGTTTTTGAAACAACCAACAAGGTATTTGGGCGCTCCAATTACGGCACTTACAGCACTACCGATGAAAAATTGGTTCGGAAGCCCCGTCACTTATGGCGAAACAACGATTGACCAATTGCCACAAGTAAAGAGTTGGCCGATGGATGGCGGTGCTTTTATCACCCTGCCACAGGTATATACCGAAGACCCCGATATGCCCGGACCAATGCATTCCAATATTGGTATGTATAGGATACAATTGTCTGGTAATGAATATGTTAAGAATGAAGAAATAGGGCTTCATTACCAGTTGCACCGCGGTATTGGGGTACACCATACCAAATATAATAAGATCAACGAACCCTTCAGGTGTTCTATTTTTGTAGGCGGATTACCGAGTCATGCGTTTGCGGCAATCAT
>JAAFHO010000023.1 GCA_013297575.1 Chitinophagales bacterium | reverse complement strand
GCGGCCTTATTGCCTAATATAACAACGGTAAAAACAAAATGCTATGACTCAATGGATGGTTCGGCCAAAGTGAACCTCATAGGGGGGACCATACCTTATACTTATGTATGGTCATCAGGTGAAATAACACAAGGGATTGATAATAAATTTGGTGGTATTTATACAGTAACAGTTACAGATGCAAATAACTGTACCGTTACGGCATCTGCCACTATTGCGCAACCACCTAAAATATCCTCTTTTTTAACCCCTAAAAATGTACTTTGTTTTAATGGGTTAAGTGGGAGTATTACCACTCAAATTACCGGTGGTGCTGGCGGTTATTCTGTTGTTTGGTTTGGTCCAGATAATTTTATCGCTACTACACCTAATATTGATACTTTAGCCGCAGGTAATTACCAAATTACAATTACAGACGTATCTGGCTGCTCAGCAACCGCAAATACAACACTGAACCAACCTCTTGCGCCGTTACAATTAGTGATTCCTTATATTTCGGATACTGTTTGTTTTGATGCATCTACAGGTGCCACAAAGGTATTCCCGCAAGGAGGCACTACACCTTATAGCTACCTTTGGGATGATCCTAATGCACAAACAACCCAATCGGCGATTAATTTACCCGTTGATACCTACCGGGTTACAGTGACCGATGCTAATGGATGCACCACAAGGGATTCAACGTTTATTTATCAAAAAAATCCACTTTTTGTCTATGTAACACCTCATTTGCCCCGTTGTTATAATGGTATGGATGGCTATGCAACCGTGGACTTTGTCTCGTATGGATCAACTCCATTTGATGCAGATCAATTAACATACGTCTGGGATACTGATCCACCTCAGTTTGGCAAAGTGGCAGATAACCTCAGTTATTCCACTATTTATATGGTTACGGCCACAGATAATGAAGGGTGTACCGCCACTCAAATGGTACCGATTGAGAACCAAGTAGAGTTAACAGGATTTTTCACAACGCTAGAAAACATAGATTGTCACGGTGCAAATACTGGTACCGCAACGATCAACGGGAAAGGCGGAACAGAACCATATTCCTATTTCTGGGATCCTGGTGTATCTGCTCAAACCGATCCATTTGCCAAAAACCTCATAGCGGGTGATTACAGGGTAACGATCACAGATTTCAGAACCTGTCAAACGGTTGTATTGCTCACGCTAACCGAGCCTACACCACTAGAAAACCTCCTTAGCCCCAAGGATGTACCATGTTTTGGAGCAGCCACTGGACAAATCAGTGCTGTACCAAGTGGCGGTGTAGCACCTTATACATTCCTTTGGGAAAATGGCCAAACCAGCAAAACACTCACCAATGTTCTGGCAGAGACCTATTCAATTACTTTGACCGATGCGAACGGATGTACCAGAGTGGATTCAACGGAAATCAACCAACCTGATAGAGGTATTGGTGCGGCCATCGTCAAGCAGGATGCTACTTGTTTTGGGAGTGCAAATGGTCGTTTAGAAATGAGCAATGCCTCGGGCGGTACACCTCCTTATTTATATACATTGGATAATAGGCCCTACAATGGATCGCCGCTACAAATTGGCTTAAAAGCCGGTACTTATATCCCACGCATCAAAGATGCCAATGGATGTATCACAGAACTACCCGCTGTGACGCTCACACAACGGCAGGCCATTGAGATCGACCTGGGACCAGAAATATCGATAGAACTAGGCAAGCAGACCCAACTCACTGTTGATGTGATGAACGCTCAGTCGCCATTTAATCTGAAATGGAACGCAGAAGATAGTCTTTGGTTGAGTTGCCTCACTTGCCCTAATCCTTTTGTAGATTCGTTGTATCAGGAAAACACATTTGAGGTATATATAGTAGATGCGCTGGGTTGTATCGGCGAAAACAGCATTACCGTAAAAGTACTTAAGCCCCGCCGAATATACGTCCCCACTGGTTTTACGCCCAATGATGACAATAACAACGATATTTTGCTTGTTCATGGTCAAGAATCTGCTAAAATCCTAGATTTTCGCGTTTTTGACCGATGGGGAGAAATGGTATTCCAATCCAAAGACTTTACGCCCAATGACGTAACTGCTGGTTGGGATGGCACTTTCCGAGATAAACCCATGTTGCCCGATGTCTATGTTTGGGTACTTGAAGTGGAATATTTGGACGGCTACAAGGAAGTGTTGCACGGACAAAGTACTATAATACGATAAGAAAAAGAGGCTGTATTGTTGAATCGGTTAGCGTTTAAAATTTAAACGCTAAATGTATTTAGTGTCGGCGTGACTTGAACTAATGTCGTCAGATTAGGTATTTTTAGAGCCTAAGTTTTGGTATTATAGAGACCTTCAAGTTTGTGTGGGTAGGGGGCTGGGACTATTGTCGGGGCGACTTTTTTTGTCACCCCGACAATTTAAAACTGATTTTTAGCCCATATAAAATACCCCATTTTGTACCAAAGAGTATTGTATTACTCCCCAACGGATTTTTAAAAGTCATAAAGAGATAGTGCAAAATTGTCGGGGCTGGGGGTATCGCCCCGACAATACACTAAATCCAATTTCATGCAAACTTGAATATCTAAATTGAAGATAAACAATTGATAATGAACCAATCGTCGGCATGGATTCGAGCCCAGCCTCTTCCCTATTTTTTTAAATTACTTCCACCCAATTACCGGGGGTACTTGCCCTTAATCTGTTATCGTACATACCTTCCACCGAAGTAGTAGGCAAGAAGAATCGTCCTTTATAGGCCGCGTTCAGTTGCACCTTGAAGGTTTGTGATTGCCCTTTATCATTATACCCATTCAAGTCAAAATAAGTCAATACGCGATCATCACGTACATCCTGATAATCGAAATACGAACCATTGTTATTGGTTACAAAGTTTCCCATTCTTGAATTGGTAATTTCCCAACCTGAGGGAAATATTTGTGTTAACGCAAGTTCATTGAACGGGAAGGTAAAGGAGGAATTTCGTCTTATGGTCACTACTGCTGTAAAATCACTACCCTGAGTAAGTTTTTGAATATCGACAGGTTGCCCCTTGGCATTTTCGTATTTTACTTCAATATTCAGGTTGGCTGATGGTGTCGCTATTTCTGTTCCTGGTTGGCCTTGTCCTGCTACCACCAACCGAGCATATAAGCGGCTGGAGCCCGTGTTTTTCACGCCAATTTTACCAGATGCCAGTGCATTATAATCAACATCAGTGATAGAGATAGGTTTACTCATATTGCCCTCTTTGTAAGTTCCATTACCTGTTTTATAAGCGAAACCAGTACCTGACACACTATTTTTGGTGGCGTATTTGCTCAAGGCGCGTAAGGCCGTTGCCAATGATTGCGTGTTCCAACTCCAGTTATTCTTCTCATCCGTAAGTAATTGAGCGATATACTCAACCATCGCCTGTGCGCGGGGCTGATCGCCGATCATCGTGTATGCCTCAAGAATAAGTGCGCGATCGCGTAGATCGGAGCCATAGGTGTAGCCACACCATTCGTAGGTATAGCGTTCACGCCAAGATTTATTAATAAGTTCTTTAGCCACCTCTGGTTTGCCCGATTGCCCATACGCCGATGCCAACAAATAAGCAGATTCTGAATATAAATTCTTAATTTCTCGCAAACGGTTCATATCCGCAATAGCGGGTTTTCCTGCAATTGCTAAAGTCAACAAACGATAAGCTTGATTTATTTCGCCATCATGTACTTGCCAATTTTCTTTGGATTGGCTAGCATTCCAAGTACGAGCGGCCTCTGTTTGAAAACGCACCCAATTATCAATTACATTATCCGGCACAGCATAACCCTTTGCTTTGGCTTCGAGCAGAAAATGACCTGCATAAGACGTACTCCAAGGTTCTGGTTGGCTACCGGGCCAATAACTAAATCCACCCGAAAACTCTTGTCTGTTCTTGATTTTTGTGATCGCTGCACCTATATTCTTGGTAATTTCCTCATTTTGTTTGGGCGTAAGCGGTGTTATTAAATCAGCGTACAATTGAGGAAAAGCCGCCGAAGTCGTTTGCTCCAAACAACCATGCGGATAACGGATCAAATACTGCAAGTGCCTGCTAAAATTCATTGGAGGCAAGGCACTTACTTCCAATTTGGCTCCTTCTATTTCGCTATATTTCGAAGCATCAAATCCTGTTTCCCATTCTTTCCCCGCTTCTACCGTACCTTGCCAAACCTGTGTAGTTACGGGCATCGGATTACGGATCAAAATATCAATTTCGTCGGTAGCAGACTCTCCGCCTCCCTGTGCTTCAAAGGTAAAATGCGCAGCCCCCATTTTATCGCCTACTTTAATCTCGTAATAGGCCATTTTATCACCCGGTTCGCTAAAGGTAAGTGTTTGGGTAGGCGTACCTGTCAAGGTTACTTTTCCTGTAGTTTCCTTGATCCTCAAAGTGGCACTCCGCACCGATTTTTCCATAGCAAATACCTGAATTGGTACGCGCACTGTTTCTCCTGGCCCTAAAACGCGCGGAAGCGTTGGCAGGATCATCAATGGTTTGCGAACGGGGCAGGTTTTTTCAGCGGAGCCGTAAGCACCTTTTGCAGATGGCGCAGGTGCCGACATCACCGCCATAACTCGTACCGAACCCACATAATTATCAATTTTCAGGGTATGCGATGCGGTTTGGCCTTTTTCCAAGTAGAACGGCCCAACGTGTATCACGGCTGGTTTAAACCTATTCACATTAGCAGCCCTTTTGGCTTTTAAATTATAAGCATCACCACCAATACTAAGGATATGATCCAAAGCAACACTATAAGCACCGAGTACATAATCGTAAACATCCCAAGTTTTAACACCCAAGGCTTCGCGGGCGAAAAATTCATCGTGTGGATTTGGTGTTTTAAATCGGGTCAAATCTAATAACCCTTCATCCACAATAGCCAACGTATAGGCACAGGCCTTGCCGCCTTGCTCGCGTAGTTTTACTGTGAAATTTTCACTGGGTTTGAGTACATCCGCCATTTCGATAACGGGTTGCAAACGGGATGCTTCGTTTTCAACTAAAATTGGCACAATACCATACATCCTAATCGGCAAATCATTTTTAGTTTGTGCGTGCGGTTGCAATAGGCTAACATGCGCATAAACCGACGGAGCCATTTCAGGTTCAGCTTTGAACGTCAATATATTATCGCCGGGTTTGGTATCAAACCAAAGGTGTTTTACAACGCGTTGGCCATTTTCCAAGGTGACCAATACTCGGCCTACTTCGCTGGATGGCACTTTGATAGAAACCGTTTCACCTGTATTGTATTTTTCTTTATCCGCTGTTAAAGGCAACATTGCGGCAGCATTACGGGTGTATATATCATCTGCGCGATCGGGGTAACCACTCCAAAAGAAATCACCTGCGGCATGGCCTTCGTCGCCATCGGTAACGCGTACGAGATAGCGTCCCCACTGTGCAGGGCTTACTTTCCACATAGCGCGGCCATTCGCATCGGTTTTTACGGTAGCACGATTGACCGCATTAACATGGGTTGCAGAGTTAAAACTACTTACGTCAGAGGCGCGGTCTTCATCCCACCACCAGCGCCAGTCACAACGGTACAAGCCCACTTCCAATGATTGATTGGCCAATGGTTTGCCATTGTTGTCCACACACGTAAACTCAACAGCACTGGTATTGCCACGATCTAATTGTTTATTCCCATATTTATCTTTTGCTATTTTAACGCCCACCATGCGTTTGAACGGATAATAATCAATAGACGCATTATCGGTACTAAAATCGCCTCCTTCCTCAAAAGCGCGGATTTTGAAATTAGCGATCAATTTTCCAGGTGCATTCTCGTTAATATTGACAGAAAAAGGCACTTTTGCTTTTCCCATATCATCAATAGTACCATCGAAAAGGGTTTGTTCTTCGCTATAAAAACTGCGAGCAGGGTCTTCAAAAACAAAATCTTTAAAATTCGGAAATGTCGTAACTGCAGTACGCAATTGCATATCTACTTTCGCCTTTAGGTTTTTGGCAATAGCACCGTGTAGCCAAGTGACCGAAAGTGCAGCATTCAGATCTTCGTCGTCAACAGAAATATTCTTTTTGGGGAAAGCAAAATCAATTTTTAACCGATTGGGCTTTACCGTTTCGATGCGAATGCTTTTGTAAAATTTCGCACCACCAACATCTACTTTTGCGTTCCAACTTCCTGTTGGCGCATCGGGACTGGTGACAAAATGAAGGGGATAAACACCATTAACACTTTTTGTAACGACTGTTCGGTAACGCACTGTGCCATTTACATCGGCAATTTCAAAATTGACAGGATGGTTGGGAGGCAATTTACCCGTTTGGTCTTCCAATACAAAATTAAGGAATACACTATCACCTGGCCGCCAAACCCCGCGCTCGCCATATAAATAACCTTTGAGACCTTTTTGGGGTTCTACACCTGCTACATCAAACCGGCTGAGTGACAATGTAGCACCATCGGCCATGCGTAAATAACCACGGCGGTTGCCTTGTTTGGCCATCATAATAAATGGTTTGTCGCGTAATGTGGTCAAAATAGCAATACCTTCACTATTGGTTTTAGCGGTAGCGATGGATTGTAATTGGAAGTTAAAAAACTCCAATTCCACATTATTTACAGGTGCTGTGGTATGTAAATCGGTGACGACAGCAAAAGCAGAACGGTCTTTACCAACTTTTGCGGTAAGGCCAAGATCGCTGACAAAAGCGTTCCGTTGAACAAATTTTTCGCTATTATAGTATTCGTTTTTGCAGGGATCTTCGCGGTACTCGTAGTTATACCCCTCGTCATCATACCAACTTTCATCTTCATCCCAATAAATACCCCGATAACCACCCATCAAGGAAATTAGATTACCATATTCATCTGTTTTATTGAGCGAGGCCTCCGCGCTGGTATTTTCGGCATTGGGTGCGCTGGGGCCTCCGCGCTGTTGGTCGTTGTTGTCCACACTGGCCATATCTCCACATTTCAAATTGGCCACATAGGATTTTCGAAAAACAATACGCACTTGATAGATCGCTAATGGATCTTTTTTAATCATTTCTTTGAGATCAAGGGCATAACGTTGCCACACCTTGGTAGAAGCCTTGGCATTGAGGGTATTAAGGTTGTGTTTTTTCTGGTAAATAATTTTCCCTACACGTCCTAATTCTTCACTGCCTTCTATTTCATTGACCTGCAAAAATTGTAGAATATTGGAATTATAAATTTTAAAAATTTCAACATCTACTGCAGTTAATCCCACTGCTTCAAAAGGAAAAATAATATTTCCAGCGTCGTCTCCAGGGATAATTGCTCCGCGTCCAACAAGGCGCACACTGGGTTGAAGATCTTCAAAATTGATCAATTGGGTAAATGGGGCATTCAAAGCAACATTAGCACTATTGCGGATGCCAATTCCAACACTAAATTCGTGTTCTCCAACGATCCGTTCGGTAGGATAAATACGCAAAAAATTACCATCCACCGAATACGTGAAAGTCCCACCATAATCGGCAACACGCACCAAACCCTTAAAATCTTGGGTATTGGAAAGTGGATCAGAAAAATTAACGACGATACATTGGGCTTCCTTTTGTTCCAATTGAACGGAGAGTACCTTAAATTCATCCAAACCTGGTACAGGAATATCCGTGCTGCCTTTTTTTTCCACACCGATTGCACTACCATCCCAAAGGAGTTTCACGCCGGAGCGTTTCATATCGCGTTCTACACCGTTTACAACAAAATAGTGCGATTTATTGGCATCCGTATGGTTCCAAGTGACGTTAAGGTTTTTAAGGCTCTGGGTTGCGGAGAGTACTTTTTCGAGCAGTGTAGCATCTACGGTTTCGCTGGAACGCACTAGACCTACTACTTTTTGCTGTCGCAAATTATTTGCATCAGCGGCAGAAAGGCCATCGGTAACGACTTCAAACGTGAGTTCGCGTACATGAAAATCAAAGTCAAAATGGCGTACACTACTGGGTGCTTCGCTATAAATACGGCCAATAGCAACATCACAGTTGTACTTTTGGCCATGTTCAAGGGGTGTTTCGGGTTTGAGCAAGATAGTACGGTCGTCTTCCCATACGGCCTGCCCTTTTACAGCAGGACTAATCGTAAATACTTTAGGGTTAACGGGCTGCCCTATTTGCTCAACGCTAACTGCAGCATTGACAAAGCGGATACGAATAGGTTCGGTTTTACCAATATTTCCATTGGTAAAGGCATAGATATACTGTGCCAGTTGTTGGTAATACGCCTCATTTTTGATCGTCCGACTACAGGAGTGGAGTACCAAAAAGAGGGAAAAAGCGAAGGTGGCAGCAATTGCTGCGGTGGTGAATCTAAAGCGCATAGCGTTAGTGGTTTTTTTATTTATTGTCACAAATTTAGGATAAAATTAGTGGAATAAAACCCTTACGCTGCGTATTAACTATTATTCGGTGCTAACAATTGATTATTTGTTGGTTTCCGGTGGTAACTCGGCTAAAATAGATTTGATATAAGCAAGATCATAGGAGTATTCTTTTGCGATTTCTTCTGGAGTCATACGCAAGAGTTTATACGAAGAAACGATTATTTTTCGCTTTTCTGCTTGTATGGTAGCCTTTTCTTCTTGTATCGTGGCCTTTTCCTCTTGTATCGTGGCCTTTTCTGCTTGTATCTCTGCTTGTATCACCTCCCCTTTTTGTATATCCGCCATTATGTCTTCCTGAGTTTTCCCAAACATAGCTAGATAGTATGCGTCAAGAAGATTCTTGCGATCTGCCTCCGCTTTTTGGGCATGGGTTTGTTTTTTTGCTTGTGGTTGGGCTTGTGCTTGCTTATCCATAAAATGTACTATTGTTTTTTCTTCTTCTGGTGGCAATGTGATAAAATACACTGCAAAGTTAAATATATTTCTGACAATTTCATAAGGAAAATTACTACTTGCTATGTGTTTTAGTAATTTACGTTTGAGACGCGCCCTCAATTCTATATCACCTTTTGATTGTATAACATATAGATTAGCCAAAATAACCAGTGCAAATGGATTATCTGATTGTAATAATTCCATTTCCGACTGTGTTGCCACGCTAAAAGTGTTATATTTAAACTTGCATTCCGTGCCAAAACAATCTATACTATATGAGTCCAGTGGTTTAACAGGCTGCTCCCCAACAAAAATAGCCAACATCGTTATGGGTGTATTGCTATATTTAAGAATAAGGCGAAGAAAATACTCAAACATACGTTGGGGAAACGTAGCAGTAGGAAACGCTTCCGTTTCTACATGGAACAATAGATAATGATCGGTTCCATTGAGTAATTTAAGTCGAAATAATTTATCTGTACGCTTTACCCGCCCTTTTTTCCGCACATAAAGATTGCGTAACTCTTGCTCCAAAGAGATATAATCTATGCTCCAATCTACTTGTTGGTGCAACGCGGGTAAGAAAAAACGAGTGGCAGGTTCAATTAAGTCGAGTATCTCTTTCCAGTGGGAATCAAAATCGACCCCAAAACCTTTGCCTTTTGAAGATTTGGTCATATTTATTTCGATTTGAAAGGCAAAGGTAAAACGTATTTTTTTATTAAACAAAATGTATGACAAAAAAAGTTTCAAAAATCTGCAGTAAAATATTTATTCACATCCTTAGTTCTTTCGCATCTTTGCAGCACCAACTTGCGTTATGTAATAGGGTACAATGTTATAAGTACTTCATTAATATTATTTTATGCATAAATACATCATCATTTACCTGCTTATTTGCAGTGCTTGCCAACAAACCAATGCTCCCCTCGATGTACCCGAAGATAAAGTAGCCAAAATTATCGCCGATTTGTCCATCGCTGAAGGTAGTGTTACTATGCTAAGCGGTTACAAACGCGATAGCCTTGCCCACGCCTATTATAAGCAGGTATATGAAATGAACGGTATTACGCTGGAAGAATATGAAAAATACCTCCGTATTTTGGTCATCGATACCGACCGATTGGAGTCTGTTCTAAAAAAATCAGAACAATTAATAAAAGATCAGCAGCCACCTGTGGACTCATTGGCCAAGGATTCCCTAAAGATCAAAATAAAATGAACAATACCCCAAAAATCGTGATTGTGGGTACCGGAAAAGTCGCTTTTAGACTGGCTAAACGACTGAAATCCAAAGGTTTACCCCTATCACAAGTCATAGGGCGCAGCGCCGATAGTGCGGCTTTACTCGCCAGCGAACTCCATTGCCCTTGGACAGATCAATGGGATGCTATACTCCCCGATGCCGATTGGGTATTGGTAGCAGTGAGTGATGATGCGATTGACGAAGTAGCCGCCCAATTGTTCAAATATATTCCCGATGTACTGGTAACACATACCTCTGGGGCTACCCCAAGCAATGTTTTATCTCCCTATTTTAATCGGTTTGGTGTTTTTTATCCGCTGCAATCATTCACCAAAGAACGCCAACCAGTCTGGTCTAAAATTCCATTTTGTGTAGATGCTTCTACCCAAGAAGACTTGATGTTTTTGAAAAAAATGGCCAAGGTTATCGGCAATCTGGTGTATCAAGTCAATGACCAACAACGAGCCGTATTGCATGTAGCGGCCGTTTTTGCCAATAATTTCACAAATCATTGTTTTGCAATTGCCGAAAAAATATTGGAAAACGCCGATCTTCCATTTGAAATGTTACACCCGCTGATGGAAGAAACTTTAGCCAAAGCAATCATCGACTCTCCCGCTAAAATGCAGACTGGCCCCGCAGTACGTGGTGATGAGGAAACGATAGGCAGACACTTGCTTTTACTCGAAAAATACCCGAATTGGAAGACTATTTATGAAGATATTTCTAATGATATTACTGAATCAAATGCCCACTGACACCTAAGCATACTGTAAATTAAATTTGCCAATATTTTGATTTTGGAGGTGGGGTACTTCAAACGGTTTTATCATTCTTAAAATACTATTCACGTGATTCTATTTATTATCGGCGTTTCTGGTACTGGAAAAACAACAGTTGGGCGTTTGCTTGCATCTGCATTAGACCTGCCTTTTTTTGATGCAGATGATTTTCACCCCGCAGCCAATATCGAAAAAATGAGTAAAGGCATTCCGCTCAACGACGATGACCGAGCGGGCTGGCTCACATCATTACACGCACAAGCACTCCAATGTACAGACACAGGCGGTGGCGTATTTGCTTGTTCGGCATTGAAAAAAGCCTACAGAACAATATTAGCAAAAGACATAGAAGACCAAACGCATTTTTTCTTATTAAAAGGAAATTACGAATTGATTATGAACAGATTACAAGAACGAAAAGGGCACTATATGCCGCCTACTTTATTACAATCTCAATTTGATATTTTGGAAGTAACCGACGAAGTAATTGAAGTGGATATCCAACTTGAAGCATCGGAAATTGTGGCATTTATAGCCACAAGGGTATCACACCGTTAGTCGCCGCCACCGGTAAGAGCGCAAATACCAAATGGCAAGCCCAAGCATCAAACACCAATATAGTATTTCTGCCGTCCATACCCAAGCAAGCGACAAATGTGTATAATTAGTAACGCAAAAAACATAACCCAGATAAAGCGCAATGCACCCAGTTTGCATTTTTAAACCAAACCAAGTTGCTCCCGTTCCTGCCAACGCATTAAACGAGACGGATCCAAAAGTAGAAAGCATGAGTAAACCGATTAAGACATAAAAAACCGGTTGCGCCTCTACCAATATGCTCATATCAGATTTTCCGAGTAAAGGATACAAAAATACGCCTGGCTGGACAAGCACTGGAATGGAAAGCAGCATGGTAACGGCAAAACATAATTGCCCTGTTTTTAGGGTAGCAGGCAATACATCGCGGTACCTGTTTTGACCAATTAAATTACTAATCATGGTATTAGCACCCGCAGAAAAGCCCCAAAGCGGTATAGATAACAATAAATAAACCGTGCGTACCAAATTGGAAATAGCCAATGGGCGCTCCCCTAAATTCTCTACCATTCCAAAAAAGAATACCCAACTGCCCTGACCTACCGCTGCTTGTGCCACAACTGGTAACGAAAGGCGTAATTGCTGGCGCGTCAATACCCAATCTGCTGCCGGCAAAGAAAATATCTTTAAAGGTCGGTTCTTTTTATCTAAAATAACATACAACACAAAGATCACAAATGCTATCCCCTCGGCAATAGTACTGGCCAAACCCGACCCACTTATCCCCATTTCCGGTAAACCAAATTTACCAAAAATAAGACCATAATTAAGTACTAAATTGACGATCGCCAAGATGATCGTATCCACCAAAATAAACATAGGGCGCGCTATACCGGTATATAAAGACACCAACGCAACACCTGCATAACTAAAAAATATCCCGTAAGAACGATAATTGATATACGCCAAACATTGCTCATATACCGCCGGACTGTGGTCCAAGAACCATTTAAAAAACCAAGCCGATCCATAACGCATAAATAGAAACATCACGATGGACATGAGCACCTCAAACAACAACATGGTATGGAAAGTATGCCCTACTTTATCTTGGCGACCTTCACCCATACGCCGCGCAATCATAATTTGTCCGCCCCTCGAAAAACTATACCCAATGGCCGCAATCGTTATATAAAAAACGCCCACAAATCCAATGGCGGCAAATTCTACCTCTCCACGATGAAAAAGCAAAAAAGCATCGCTTAATGCAATGACATTCTGGGCTGCTGAGCCTAACATGATTGGAGCAGAAATCCTCCAAATATCGCGGTATGTAATGTTAAGTTTGATGGTATGGTTATGGTTAGGTATTAGAGACTATTTTTTAAAGGCTACTTAGAAAACCTTCCATGGTTTCCAACTTGAAGGTACAATTTGGAAATGTTGTTTTATTTTGTGATCAGGATTAAAAAAAGCACAAGCAAAATGGCCACAATCAATCGTTAGTGTTACTTTCTCGTGTTTTTTTATCATTTCCCAAGCATTTTCCATTCCTTGGGACCAATGTACATCATCCCAAATAAATACGGTGTCTTTATGTGCCTTATCCAAGCAAATTTGAAAATAACTTAACGTTGGCGTAACTTGATGGTTGCCATCAAAATAAACAAAATCGAGCTGAGGCATGTCCTGTACTGCCTTTTTTAAGTTTTGCTCAAAACTGCCCGCCCTTACTTCTACGTTTTTAACCCCCAATGTTCGGAGGTTCAAACGAGCAATTTCAGCCGAGTTGGGGCAACCCTCTAAACTAATAAATTGCGCTCCGGAGCGACCACCTTGCGCTATATACAAAGTTCCCAACCCTACCGATGTACCCAATTCTAAGATATATTTTGGCGCGTACAGATCTGCCATTTTAAATAACATTTCCCCTTGCCTGGCATCGCTGCCCGCACCTTGTACGATCTTTTTCAAAGTAGTATTACGAAGGGTAGGCTCATTTTGATTTTCCAAACTTGCACTTGGCCCCGCACCATAATCTAACACTTGAATAGGCGTATTGCTGGACAACATTTTAGTCCGCAAAGCATCAATTGCACCAAAGGCATAGTAATGTCGCTGGTCTTCCAGCACATCGGTGATCCATTGAAAAACAAAAGGAGAATGTACCTGATATTTTGTTACGGCATTCCAATAAAAGCGCCCCCAAGCGATAAATCTAAAATAAAATTGCTGAATTTTTAGCATGAACTAATCCCACAATGCACTTTTCCCACGACGGATATAACGGCGTAGATTGACCCAAAAAGCAATCACCAAATAAACGATCAAAGGAGATCCCATTGCAATAAATGAGGTGTAAATAAAGTATTTTCTTACCTCAGATGGGGACAAATGCATCTTTTCCCCCAAATATTGACAAACCCCAAATGCGTGCCTTTCTACTAAGTCCTTGAACCAATTTCGTAGCATATTGTATATTTTTTAAATGGCCATCACGCAAAATTAAGGTTTATTTACCAACACACTTTCTTTTTTTGTAAAAAAAATTTTGAAAACCAATAACAGACTTTACATTTGCCTTATGAACAAGCATCCAAAGGCACTGCCTTATTTATTCTTAACCGAAATGTGGGAACGTTTTGGTTATTACCTTATGATTGGTATCTTTCTTTTGTACATGACCGACACTCAAAGTGGGCTAGGTTTTGAACGAGGGGTGGGTGCCGATGTATTTGGTACTTTTATCGCATTGGTTTATATCACCCCATTTGTGGGTGGCTTGTTGGCCGATCGTATTCTTGGCTTCCGGCGTTCCATTGTCATTGGTGGCGTACTGATGGGAATTGGTTACCTTATGTTGGCTATTCCGCACAATTTAACCACATTTTACGCGGCTTTGTTCGTAATGATCTTGGGAAATGGCTTTTTCAAACCCAATATTTCCACCTTGCTCGGCAATTTGTACAATGACGAACGCTATAAAACCTTAAAAGATGACGGATACAGTATTTTTTACATGGGCATCAATGTAGGCGCATTGATTTGTAATTTTATTGCCGCATTCTTACGCAATAACTATGGTTGGGGCTATGCTTTTGCCGCCGCAGGCATTGGTATGTTTATCGGTGTTGCGGTCTTTATTACAGGTTGGAAACACTATGCAAAAGCCGATGTAAAAAGCCAAGTTGCACCTTCAGAAGCAGGAGTGGGCGTATTACTTTCGTCGGTATTACTGCCTGCTATTGTTACGGGTATTCTAGCATGGAAAATACCTGGCAATATTTTTGGTTCCGACTCTACAGATGCGTTTCTCTTTGGAGCATTGCCTGTTGTTGGCTTTTTTATATGGACACTGATGAAGGCTTCTAACGACGAAAAGCCGCGCATCAGGGCGTTATTAGCCGTTTATGCCATTGTAATTGTCTTTTGGGCGGTGTTCAAACAAAATGGCACAGCACTTACTACTTGGGCCGAATTTTACACCGATCGTTCGATGGTGCCTGCTCTGGAATCCACAGCCAAGGCATTGGGCGCAACCCAAACGATTAAGATGGAAAATGGTACTTTCCCAATTTACGATAGCCAATTCCGAACCCATAAAGATGCCGATGGAAAAATAGCGAAATCGACGGATATCATGAACCCATATTTTATCAATATTCCTGAAAATGAGCGTCCCGCGCCAGGAACAGAAGTAAAATTGGTCTCCACAGAGATATTCCAATCGGTCAATCCATTCTTTGTCATCGTACTAACACCAGTCGTCATTATGGCGTTTGCGTGGCTCCGAAAACGCAAAAAAGAACCTACCACTCCCGGAAAAATCAGTTGGGGACTCATTATCACAGCGTTATCCACCCTTATTACGGTATGGGCCGTACACGCTTGTAACAATGGCGCCGAAAAATCATCGGCTTGGTGGATTATTGCCACTTATTGCGTCATTACTTTTGGCGAACTTTGCCTAAGCCCTATGGGTTTATCAATGGTTTCCAAAATGGCACCGCCACGTATTGCGGGTTTAATGATGGGCGGATGGCAATTGGCCACTTCATTAGGCAACAAATTATCGGGCGTATTGGCCAAAATGTGGGACAACTACGACGACAAAGCCAATTTCTTTTGGGTCAATTTTATACTGCTCTCTATCGCCTCACTGGTGTTGTTGGCTATGATGAAATGGCTCAACAGGATCTTTAAGGAATCGGGCGTTTATTAGATATTCATTTCTTATCACTCATATAACAAACTATATCATGGCTAAGCAAAAATTTACAAAAGAGCAGCAAAAAGCGAACGATGCCGAAGAAAATCGGAAGTTTTTAATGATTGTAGTCATTGCAACCGTCGTTTTGGTCGCATTGATGTATTTCATTTTTAGTTGATTAAACACACTGTAAATTGACGACTTAATGATAAACTAACCACGTAGTGGTTGAACTTGAATAGCCCTGAATGAAATTCGGGGATTAAGGGGGCAGGGGGTAACCCTGAAAGGGGTTGAACTTAATGAAACGCCCATAATACGTTGATGTTCAACTACTTCGTAGTTGTTAAATATTACCACATACTCAATCCCGAATTTCATTCGGGGCTATTCAAGTTCAACCACTACGTGGTTAGTTCATCGCTAAGTTGACGATATTAAAATTAAAGTCACGCCGGCATTTAGTAAGTAGGCTAAATAATCGACACTTCAAGAATCAACAACGATTTAATAATCACCTATTAGCAAAAAGGTAGTGTCGATTAGTTGAAGCGAACTACTTTATTTCAACTCCAATACCAACACCGAATTTTTTTCTAGTTTTAACGATTTTAGATCCGAAATCGTTTGTCCGGTGGTGATATCTAACGCCGATGTATGTCCTTTTATCATTTCTGAAAAACGCCCTGTGTCCACCGTCCGCTCTTCATTCGCCGTATTCAATACTACCATCACTGGATTGTCCTTTTCATTGTATCGAAAATAAACATAAACACTGTTTTCAGGCACAAATTGCATCATTTTCCCTGTTTGCAACACTTCATGGGTATTCCGATAACGGATCAATGTACGGGCATAATTATAAGCGGCCGCCTCTTCTGGCGTTCTTCCCGCAGGCGTAAATTTGTTCACTTTGTCACCCGCCCAACCGCCAGGAAATTCCTTGCGAATATTACCATGCGAAGGCCACTCGCTCCCACTGCCCAGTAATTCGGTCATATAATAAATCTGTGGAATACCGCGCATGGTAAGCAAAAATGCCATTCCGCTCTTGTATTTGCTATAATTTTCTTGTACAACGGTATAAAAACGAGAAACATCGTGGTTGTCGAGCATAATTAAATTTCGAGAAGCATCTTCATAAAAATTGTCCTTTGCCAAGGTATAATAAATCCGGCAAGCACCCTCTGTCCAGCCTTGTTCGCGGTTGAGTGCTTCGTGTATGGCGTACATCAGTTGAAAATCCACGACACCGGGCAAATTGGAATCAAAACCCGTTTTTTTCAACGGTTGGTTATCCGCAAAATAACCTTGGATACTCACACCGTGCTCCCAAATTTCGCCAAACATCCCAATTCCCGGGTATTCCCGTTGCAATTCGGCGCACCAAGTGGAGCAAAACTGCTGATCGGAGTACGTATAAGTATCCACACGAAGACCATCAAAACCCGCGTATTCTACCCACCAAATGGCCTGTTGGATCAAATAATTGGCCAGATGCGGGTTGCGTTGGTTCAAATCGGGCATGTGTGGCACAAACCAACCATCGCTAAATAATTTTTTATCGGCTTGCGATGCGTAAGGATCCACCAATGTAGGTGCGCGATAGGTGGTTTTGGTCAAAGCAGGCCATTGGTTGATCCAGTCTTTGGTGGGCAAATCATCCATCCAATAATGCTTGTTACCGATATGATTCAGCACCACATCGCGCACCACTTTGATGCCACGTGCATGCGATTTGTCGATAAGTTCTTTTAGTTTTTCATTATTGCCAAAACGGCGATCTACCCTATAATGATCCGTAATAGCATAGCCATGATAAGACTCAATATCTTGGTTATTTTCCAGTTCGGGATTAAGCCAAAGCGTAGTAATGCCCAAATCCTGCATATAATCCAAGTGATCGATCACACCTTGCAAATCGCCACCATGCCGCCCCACTAAAGAATCGCGTTGCAGCCCTTGGTACATGCCTTTTACATTATCGTTGCTCGGATCTCCATTGGCAAAACGATCAGGAAACACCAAATAAACCACATCTTTACTAGAAACACCTTGTGGTTTTTGGGTTTTTCTGGCTAAAATTGGAAAAACATGCGTAAATGTCTCTTTGGTTTGCGCATTTTGGAACACCAACGGTACTTTTTGCGGCTTGGCTTTGGGCGAAATACTCAACGTGACGAATAAATAATTTTCACTATCGCCACGTTCTGTTTTTAGGATTTTGATACCGGGTGCTTTGGCGCCAAAAGTCACGCCCATTTTGGCAATATCCTTTTGGTGGAACAAAACTTCAACAGTATTGTGCACCATTCCTGTCCACCAATTGGCAGGTTCCACGCGTAAATCATTGGTAAGCGCAACAAGGCGCGTGGGCGTAGCAACGGGGTGCGGGTTGCGGCATGACCCCGTAAATGGCAATACAAAAAGTACTGCGAGTAAGCGAATCGTGTTTGTAAACATAGTTGTTAATTAAATTATTGGGCAAATATAGGTTGTATTGGTGTTCGTAGGTACTCCATTCTACCGATGTATTCTTTTTACCCAAGATCACTTATCTTTTCCAACGCCACCCCTATTAATTTCCCCACCGATCTCGCAGGATTTTTGCTAAATGTGCCTTTACTCCGATTGGCCAATATCACACTCAACGATATGGCCTGATGACCCAGCAAATGCGACAAACCCAGAATAGCCGCCGTTTCCATTTCCAAATTAACGATCTTTTCACCTTGATAATCAAACTGTTGTAATAAATCAAGATAACCTGGAAAACGCACTGGAGCACGCAATTGCCGACCTTGCGGGCCATAAAACCCTGGATTAGTAGCCGTAATACCCCGATGGAAATCCAACGGTACCAATTGCATTAAAGCCCTATCCGCAGGAGCAAAATAAGGTGCCAATGGAAAGTCCCACTGACCTGCACAATGCGCGCGCAACGCCGCTACCGCAGCATGATTGCATAACTCCGGTGCATCATAAAACTGCAATAATCCATCCAAACCAAAAGCCCCTGTACTGGCCACAAAACTATCCA
This sequence comes from Chitinophagales bacterium, assembly GCA_013297575.1. Taxonomy (GTDB): domain Bacteria; phylum Bacteroidota; class Bacteroidia; order Chitinophagales; family Saprospiraceae; genus M3007. The sequence goes on along the minus strand of JAAFHO010000023.1, from coordinate 1,435 downwards.
CGGACAAGTCCTCCTGCAATCCGCCAGTAGTACCTAATCGAATGATTTTCAAAGATGTAGGTATGGCTACTGGCCGTTTATTTTCAAAATCAATATTCACCAAAGCATCCAATTCATTAAGCACAATATCAATATTATCGGGTCCGATACCCGTCGAAATGACCGAAATCCTGTTATGTCCCAACCAGCCCGTATGCGTCACAAATTCGCGCCGCCGCACCCGATGTTCCACACGATCAAAATGACGACTCACTTTGGCTACCCGCTCGGGATCGCCCACAGTAATAATGGTATTGGCCAATTGCTCGCGGTGTAATCCCAAATGGTAAATACTGCCGTCTTTGTTGAGAATAAGTTCTGCGTTGTTCATGATTTATGTTTTTTACACTGTGTTCGACGTTGTAAAGGTACAAAAACCCACCACAAGCCATTACCTTTGCACGATTATGTTATTCCTTTATACCCTTGCCAGTCACCTCCTATCCTTCGGGATGCAGGTAGCCGCGTTTTGGGACAAAAAAATACGCCTTGGAGTGGAGGGGCGCAAAAATTGGCGCACCATCTATGCCCAACAATTCCAGCCCAATGGAAAAGTACTGTGGATGCACGTGGCGAGTTTGGGCGAATTTGAGCAAGGCAGACCTGTTTTAGAAGCATTTCGGGCGCAATATCCCGATTGGAAGATCGTATTGACCTTCTTTTCGCCATCAGGGTATGAAATGCGCAAAAATTATGCGCACGCCGATTTAGTCGCCTATTTACCCCTTGATTCCCCTTCCAATGCCACCGATTTTTTGAACTTGATTCAGCCCAATTTGGCTATTTTTGTTAAATACGAATTTTGGCCACACTACCTCCTTGCCCTCAAAAAACGAAATACCCCTACCCTACTGATTGCCGCATTGTTCCGCCCCGAACAGCCGTTTTTCAAAAAGTATGGTGCATTTTGGCAAAAAATGATCTTTTGCTTTGAGCATATTTTTACCCAAACTACCCAATCTGCCCAACTACTACAATCTATTGGTTATCAAAACATTACCATTGCTGGCGATACCCGTATTGACCGAGTATTGCAGATTGCTGCAAACGCCCCAACGCAGCCCATTATAGCCACATTTACCCAAAATGCAGCCGTGTTGGTGGTGGGTAGTTCGTGGGCCAAAGACGAAGATTTGATCCTTGAAGCATTGCGGCATCCTGCGTTATCGCAATGCAAAGTCATCTGCGCACCGCATGAGCCCTCGCCCGCACACGTGGCGCGCCTGCAAGGTCTTTTGGGCATAAAAGCCATTACATATAGTGCTGCATCACAGGCCATTCCGTTCCTTATTCCCACCTTTCAATGGCTTATTATTGATAATATCGGTATGCTCAATACTTTGTACAAATATGGTGATTTTGCGTATATCGGCGGCGGATTTGGACAAGGTATCCA
>JAAFHO010000230.1 GCA_013297575.1 Chitinophagales bacterium | reverse complement strand
TGTTCTACTTCTTCAAAAAGAGCAGCCAGCAAGATGGATACAGAGGCGGTATCGGAGGCGTTGGCAATACGAAATTCAATCATAATTGGGTGAAATTTAGATAATTTAAGCAATTTAAGAAGATAAACCTAATCTTGATTGGCCTCATTTTCATCGATTTTATTTTGTCTAATGCGGTTGCGCCAATTTATATACCATTTGTACTCATCTAAAGCAAGTAAAAAATAAAGCGCAATGGCACACGATATCGCAATAGAGTAAAGTTGATAACCTACCGCAACGCCTACCGCCGCAGTGGACCAAATAGTGGCAGCGGTGGTAAGTCCAATAGCACGTTGCTGTTGCGTGTCTTTAAAAATAAGGCCAGCACCCAAAAAACCAACTCCTGTGATTATATTCGATACCATTCGAGATGCCCCTTGCATATCCATCAGGTTATTACCGATAATCGTAAACATCGCTGCGCCCATACATACCGCAGCATAAGTACGTATGCCCGCACCAATGCTGTGCCGTTCTCGTTCAAAACCAATAAAACCACCTAGGAAAAAAGCAGTTAATATTTGAAAAATAATATAAAGTTCATGTTTGAATTCCATGCGATAAGTTTTTGCAAACATACGATGTATAACTCAAAAATACAGTAACTATTTATCGGTGAAAAAGTAATCCATATATTCCAAAACAAAAAAACGCCAACACAGGAGATTTCTACCCATGTTGACGTTTTTTTTATGCGTTATACAATAACTAAAGCATGTATAAATTATTCAAAAGTGTAGCGAATACCCAATTGTAAATTCCACACATCGCTCAATGCCGCACTATAGTCGATCGTTTTACGGCTTGATCTATTGAGCAAGTTGCTGGCTACTTGGTATCTAGGTACGCCATTGGCATCTACACCACGTGCTTGTAGTGGAGAAGTAGTCACAAAACGACGACCTATACCCCAATCTGAATTGATCAAGTTACCGATATTAAAGATATCCACGCGGAACTGTACAGCGTTAGATTTTTTGTTTTTACCAGTTTTGAACCAGAAATCGCGGGCAACAGCCAAGTCGAAGCGGTGTAACCAAGGAAGGATAGCACCATTGCGCTCCGTATATTTACCACGAAGACCAGAAAGGTAAGCGTCTTGCTTGATGTACTCTTCGTACAGTTCTGCTTGCTTTGCGCCAGAAGTTGTTACGACACCTGCCGCATCTTTAATATCTTCAAAAACTAAATCAGTTGCGTTATTCGGTACAAATAATAAATCATTACCAGTTACACCATCGCCGTTGAGGTCACGTGCATAAGTATAGGAGTAACGACCGGTTTGAAGACCTTCATAACCAAGCGTAAATTGTGTTTTTCCACCAGTTTTCTCACCAAAATTAGTAGCATAGCTCAACAAGCCAATGATACGATGTGGGATATCCTGATTAGAATAAGTAAGATCAAGTGCATTGTTGCCATTGACAGAACGTGCACCAGTGAAAGAACCAGATGCAATAGAACCACCATCCATTAAGTCTTTTGCAGTACTGAAGGTATAAGCCGCCATACCGTAAAGACCTTTGCGCTCTGGGTATTCCAACTTCACGGTTGTACCAAGGTACGAACCTTGATTGGTCGTGGTCATTACTACGGCATTAGATACGTTACTTACTTGGCGTGTTGGTGTACTAAAACCTGTGTTAGAACCAATTGCACCTGGGAAACGTGGGCGTGTATCAGGGCCTGTAAAATTGCCGATAGATGCTTTTTGGTTGGCATTGTAGTACAAAATGGCATTAAGGTTGCGGTTGTACAACACTTCTACTGTACCAATAAAACCAAAAGGTAATTTTTGGTCAACTGCCAAATTTGTCTTCAATACCTGTGGGTAACGGTAATCTTCAGAAGTTACAGTGATCTCAAACGTAGAAGGCAACGTTGGTTCAGCAGGCGTGAATACGGATGCATCTTGTACCAATGGGTACTTTTCTGTATTAAGGTTATTACCACTTGGGTTAATAAAACCAGTAAGAACACCATTGTTGCCAATTTGGTTAGACAACCACACATACGGAGGGCGACCGGTGAAAATACCGACACCACCACGTATTTGAGTCATCTTTTTACCCGCTACATCGTAGTTAAAACCAAGGCGTGGTTCAAAAAGAATTTGTGGCTTTGGAATCGTACTTGTATTGATTTTAAGCGGATTACCATCTATATCGCGGAAAGTAGAATCGGCCAATACTTTGTTTTCTAAAGATTCAGTAGCACCGAGGTCAATCATACTGATGCGAATACCACCTGTTACGGTAAAGTTTTTGTTCACTTTGAACTCATCTTGACCGTAAACATCATATTTAGAAACTTTCAAAATCTGCAATGGATCAGCCGCACCAGGTAATGCTGAGTAGCGGTATTGGAAATTGGCTAAGCCTACGGAATCGCCGTTCACAGCACCAAAGAAATCGCTCAAAGAATTGAATACATAAACGCCATTAGAAGCAGGGAAAAATAAGTTTTCAGATTTGAATTGCTCGTAATTGACACCTGCTGTAATAGTATGCTTGCCCGCGTAATAAGTAATATTATTCGTCGCGTGGAAAGTACCATAACTTAACTTATTTTTTGGCGTAAATGGATCAAAGCCCGTAGAAATATAAGTAGTACCGCTGTTTAAGATATCAATTGTTGGTGCCAATTGTCCCTTGTATTTACGGTTTTCATCCTGAAAATCATAACCTACGCTAAAGGTATTAGACAATTTATCACCAAATCTTGAGTTCAATTCTACTACACCTGAGCGGGTATTGTCGCCAAGGATATAACCTGCATTTTGGTAAGACATTGCCTCGAAACGCGTTGTACGGTTACCAGCACCTGCTGAATTACTATTGCTGATATTAAAATCACCCTCGGAGTCGTGGTGGGTATAACGCACCATCAATTTGTTTTTATCATTGATGTTGAAATCCAAACGCGCAAGGAATTTATTGGATTTAACCTCGTTGTTATACGCCTCGTAAGGGCCAGTTACATAACCCCATTTGCGGTTCAAAACATTACTTACTGAATCCAAATCGGACTTAAGTACACGTGTTACCTGACCGGGATTAGTACTTCCTGATGCTACCCAAGGTGTTGCAGGAGAAGCATTGCGTACAAATTCAGCATTTACAAAGAAAAAAGCCCTGTTTTTGAGGATTGGACCACCCAAACGAGCACCTACAATGTTTTCGTTGAATTGCGTTGCAGCAACACTTACGTCGCGCGCTTTGTTACCGTACATATTGGCCGAGCGCGTGTTGAAATAGACAGAACCTTCAAAATTGTTGTCGCCAGAACGTGTTACAGCATTGATACCAGCACCAGTAAAACCAGTTTGGCGCACGTCGTAAGGCGCTACATTGACTTGTATTTCTTCAATCGCATCCAAAGAAACAGCAGTAGAACCCGTACGGCCACCTGCTTGTGCCTCTGAACCAAGGCCAAAACCATTATTAAAAGAAGAACCATCAATAGTAAAGTTGTTCAAGCGGCTGTCTTGTGCGCCAAAAGAACGACCATTACCGTTCGGGTTGTATTTAGTAACCGAAGCAATAGAGCGGCTACCAATAGCAGGTACAGAAGTAACCCGCTTTACGTCAAAGGTAGAAGAAGCACCTGTACGTTGTGAAGAAAACAGGTCATTGCGGTTCACTACAATGTCCACACCTTCGAGGTTTACACCTGTTTCTGCTAAGTCAAAATTGACATTAGTGGTAGAACCAAGGCTAGTCATTACACCTTCAATGCTCTTTGGCTCATAACCAGTGTAAGAAACGGTTACTGTAAAAGGCCCACCAACACGTACAGACGGGATGGTATAGTTACCATTTGCGTTGGTAGATGCACCGTAACGTGTGCCAGAGTTTACGTGGGTTGCTACTACAGTTGCACCAACCAAACCTTCGCCATTTTTGTCGGCTACGTTACCCGCAATCGTGGAAGTAGTAACCTGTGCAAAAGCGACCAATCCGGTCATTAAAAACGCTAATGTATAAATGAATTTTTGAGCAAACGAAATGCCCTGATTGAAAAGTTGTACTTTTCTCATACGATAAAATTTAGTTTGGTAAAGATCTAAAACAAGCCTTGAAGTGTACAAGTACCCATTATTAGAAGTGAAATCCAAGTCAAAGGTATTGTTCAAATATAAACTGGGTGTTAATTTTAGTTTTTTCGAATTATTTAGTTTCAGATATTTATGGTTGTTTTTTTTATTTAAACATTGCAAATGTTCTATTTAATATCATTTTTATCTGTAAAAACAAATAAAATTCTATTTTGTCTTATTGTCTCAATGGGCTTACGATCACTTGTCAATTTATTCCAAATTGTATTCTTTTTTGGACAGCTGCCAAATTTTTCGTTATTTTGCACCTCCTTTCAACAAAGTCTTCGATCAATACGCAGACATCAATTTAAAAACAAAATATTACTATGAAAAAGATCCTTTTTTCATGCATCTTATGCTTCACGTTTCTGCTTAGCGCCCAAGCGCAGGTTGTTATTACTGAAATAATGTACAATCCACCAGAAGGTGGAACAGATAGCTTGGAGTTTATCGAAATCTTGAACAATACCAACGCTACGGTAAATATGGCTGGCTGGAGTTTGGAATTTGGTGCAGGGCCAACAATATTCCCAATTCCTGATCAAAACCTTGGTGCTGGTCAATACCTTTTGTTTAGTGTCAATGCGGGTGCTATACAGCGCAATTTTGGCAAAGCATCGGTGCAATGGACGGCAAGTGGCCTGAACAATAACGGTGCTCCTATCCGTATCAAAAACGGTGCGATGGCTATCGTGGACGAAGTGGTTTATGATGATGTGGCACCTTGGCCCACAGAACCTGATGGTGGTGGCAGTTCATTGGTGCTTTGTGATCCTAATTCGGATAATTCAGTCGCTTCTAATTGGGCATCTGCTCCTACAAATGCTGGTTTTGTTATTGCTAATATCCCGGTTTATGCTAATCCTGGTGCGGCTTCAGGTTGCTTAACGGGTCTTGTCGCTTTGCCCGATGTGGCATTTGTGGTACCAGACAAACCTATTAATATTGATGTAGTAAACAATGACAATGTACCTGGTGGTGCGGCTACTACTTTGACCGTTGTAACTGCGCCTACTCATGGCACGGCTACAGTAGCGAGCGATACCAGTATTTTGTACCTTCCATCTCCTGGCTATTGTGGCCCAGATGTGCTCACGTATAAGGTGTGTACGTCTGCTACTACTTGCGCTACTGCAACGGTAACAATCACGGTTAAATGTTATCCAGCGCGCACAATTGAACAAGTGAATAACGTAAACCCCGGTGGCGTAGCCGATTCTGTAAACGTTTCTTGCGAACTAACAGGTATTGTTTATGGTGTCAACCTTCGCGCTAGTGCCAATGGACTACAGTTTGCATTGGTCAATGCTGCTGGTACAGAGGGTATTTCTACTTTCCGTGGCTTGGGTAATTTCGGTTATAACCTCCAAGAAGGCGATAAAATAACAGTTCGTGGCACTATTGCTCAATTCAGTGGTCTTACCCAGATCAATATGGATACCATTATTAAAGTAAATAGCGGAAATGCCCTAGTGACTCCTCCTGTGGTATTGAAAGTGGACGAAAGTACCGAAAGCCGTTTGGTACAAATCAAAAACTTGCGTTATGTGGATATTACACAGTGGACACCAGGTGTAGGCGCAGGATTTACGGTGCGTTTATACTCTACCGCTAATCCAACCGATACTATTGCGATGCGGATTGATAATGATGTGGATATTTACAACCTTACTACACCTCCATCAGAGCCATTCCATGTAACGGGCATCGGTGGCCAATTTGATGGTTCTAGTCCATTTACTTCTGGTTATCAGTTATTGCCACGTTATACACCAGATATCAATACGATGGTGGGTACTACAGTGGTGGATTATAGTGCGTCGGTAACATTGTCGCCTAATCCGGTAAAGGAAATAATGACGATTCAAACGACGGTGGCATTTGATCGGATCAGTGTTTTTGGTACAGATGGTAAATTGATGCGTACGATTCAAAATCCAAATTTCACGGAACAAATCGACCTTGCGGGTATGCCAGCGGGTGTGTATGCGGTTCGTTTTGAAAAATTGGATACCATTTGGACAAAGGCGGTGATTAAAAATTAAAAAATTTGCGGTTTGCGTGCGTTTCGCGTTCGTTTCGCGTAGAGACGTTGCATTGCAACGTCTCTACATCGCAACGCGAAAAAATCACAACGCGAAAAAATCACAACGTGAAAAAATATCGCAACGTGAAAAATAATCCTAACGAATTATTTTTTCAATTATTGAGACGTTGCAGTGCAACGTCTCTACGCACCGATCCCGATAAATATCATGGAATTTGGCATATTAATTACTTTTATTCTTGGCTACCTCGCCATCACACTGGAACATAAAATACGTGTGGACAAGGCGGCCTCCGCTTTGGTCAGTGGCGTGTTGTGTTGGGTGATTTATATTACCAATCAGCCCGATAAACACGCAGTTACGCACCAATTAATGGAGCATTTGGGTGACATAGCGGGTATCTTGTTTTTTCTGCTCAGTGCCATGACTATTGTGGAACTGATCGACGCACATGATGGATTTCAGATTATTACGGAACGAATTAGTACCCAAAATGCCGTAAAACTGCTTTGGATTATCGGTATTTTGACCTTCTTCCTATCAGCAGTATTGGATAACCTTACAACAACTATTGTTATTGTATCTCTCCTGCGCAAGATCATAGCAGACCGCGAGCAACGTTTGTTTTTTGCCGGTATCACAGTAATTGCTGCGAATGCAGGTGGTGCATGGTCGCCGCTCGGCGATGTCACTACAACCATGCTTTGGATTGGTGGGCAAATAACCCCAATCAATATCATTACAAAACTGTTTTTTCCGAGTTTAATTTGCCTATTGGTACCGCTTATTTTTGTGTCCAGACAATTAAAAGGTAATATCCTTCCACCTGTTCAGGCCGCACAAACGCTTACATCTACGCCATTTAACCGTAAACTGGTATTCTTTTTGGGATTAGGCGTTTTGTTATTTGTTCCAGTTTTTAAAACCTTGACTCATTTGCCGCCTTTTATGGCTATTTTGCTTGGATTAGGTGTTATTTGGATCATTACCGAGATGGTACACAGCGAAAAAGATAAAGAAGATAAAGACTTCTTAACTGTGGTGTATGCGTTACGCAAGATTGATACCCCCAGTATTTTATTCTTTTTGGGGATATTGATCAGTATTTCTGCACTAGAATCGACGGGCTTGCTCAAATCAGCGGCAGTATGGCTCACTCAAAATATCGGCAATGAAAGTATTATTGTCCTCTCGATCGGTTTGCTCTCTGCGGTGGTGGATAATGTGCCCTTAGTGGCAGCGTCGCAAGGGATGTATGACTTGACGCAATACCCACCAGATCACTTTTTTTGGGAGTTTATTGCTTATTGTACAGGAACAGGCGGCAGTATTTTAATCATAGGTTCAGCGGCTGGTGTGGCCGCTATGGGCATGGAGCGCATTGATTTTTTCTGGTACCTCAAACGTATCTCTTTGTTGGCATTATTAGGGTATTTTGCAGGTGCGATGGTGTATATTTTGTTCTAGGTTAGAGGGCTGCCTTATCACTACTTTAACATTGAATATCAAAAATTAGCACATTGAATAACATTGTAACTATAACGTTGCGGCCAAAAAATTCTCATAGGAATATATGTTTCTGGGTTAAATAAGGGGAATTAACTAAATTATGTAGGGTTTTTATGTAAAAAACGTACAAAATTACATATAATCCCGTAGGGCTACGGTTTATACACATCTTTACATCAATTCAGTCTTTAGCAAGTTTTGATCGTATCTAGGGCTTTCTTATAAAAATTTCAGGTGCAGCGCACTGTAATATTTGTAGCAATAGTGATATATCCGCGTTTTGAAGGTGCAGCGCACCGCAATATTAAATTTAATGTTACGGTGCGCTGCACCTTCAATCGTGATGTTGCCGATTTTGCTACAAATATTACGGTGCGCTGCACCTTTATGGATATTGGTTTATCTGGTTATTAACAAAACAGCATTAAAACATGTTAGTTTTAACCGATTCCGACCTATATAAAGATAGGTATAAACC
>JAAFHO010000228.1 GCA_013297575.1 Chitinophagales bacterium | reverse complement strand
TGCTTTGGGTTGCAAATTCTCTAAAGTAAACGAAATCAATAGCGCAGAAATTGGTCTTTCTGTTTCTCCAGTACCAGCAGTTGATGCTGTTATGTTCCAAACTACAGAAGAGCCAATCCGCTCTATTTATGTTTATGACCTCAGCGGTCGTTTGGTAAAAGCGCACACTAATATCGATAGCAATGTGTTCCGCATGGAGCGTAATACGCTTGGTAATGGATTGTATATCGCTGAATTACGATTCGATAAGGGCGCTGCTCGCAGAAGGATCGTTTTTACCAATAACTAATCTAATGTAATACTTCGGCTTTGTAGGTTTTGTGTATGAAAATCTTATGATATCACCATAATCTATGCACAAAACCTAACGACGCTCAGTATAAAATAGCAAAGGCTGCCATAAGTATAACCTTGTGGCAGCCTTTCTTTTTACCCCCTCTCTTTATTATGAAAAAAATTACTTTCCTCATTCTTTTAATGGTATCCTGCTGGTCTTCATTACAAGCACAAATGCGTTACCTCGATCAAGTATTTACCCAGACATCAGTCACCACTACTGTATATGGTAATAACCACTCGGTCATTACATTATCGCAATTAGGACATACTTTCCCTATTCCGCAGCGGGTAGATATATACCGACCCAAGGACGATGCTGCCACCAATCGCCCTTTGATTATTTACCTCCAAACGGGTAATTTTTTACCTATCTCTGTAAATGGATCTTGCACAGGAACCATTACAGATTCCTCCAATATAGAGGTGGCTACACGCCTTGCAAAGATGGGCTATGTGGTAGCAGTGGCTTCGTATCGCCAAGGCTGGCGACCCGATTTGCCGAACATACAGTTGATTCATTATACTTGGATCAATGCTGTTTATCGTGGTATGCAAGATGTGCGCTCCTGTATTCGTTTCTTCCGTAAATCGGTAGCCGAAGGCGGGAATCCTTATGGAATAGATCCTAATAAAGTAGTTGTATGGGGACAAGGCACCGGTGGTTTTGTCTCTTTGGCGGCTGCTTATTTGAATAATTACGAGGAACTTTTGACCACTTCGGATACGCTGAAATTTATGCTCCCAACCGCTGGTGGTTATATTCCAATGGTAAATCCTATTTATAATGGAGATATTAATGGATTTCCCCCAGCGGGTCAAACAGTGTGTAAAGTAGATGCCGCTTTGTACGCTGCAACAGGATTTCCTCTAGGAGATACCCTTTGTACCAGCCAAAATGCTGGATATTCATCCAATTTTAACCTTTGTGTCAATATGGGTGGTGCACTCTCCGACAGCACATGGCTAGACGCAGGTGAAATGCCTTTGATTTCTTATCATGTCCCTTCGGATTATTATGCACCATGCCAAACGGACCAGTTGTATCTAGGGCCTATTTGCTTTGCTATTCTACCTCTTGCAACGGGCTCTTGCGACTTGCACGATATTATTGAAAAAAATGGCAACAATAGTATATTTGAATTCGTACCTCCATCCAGTGATCCATATAAAGTAGATGGATATAGCGGTTTTCGCCGATTCAATGGCACACCAAACAATTCTAATGCCCCTTGGGAATGGAGAGCAGGCCCTAACCCCCAACCCCCTAGCCCATTGTCGCTTTGTAATAACAATGCAGTATCTTCGCGTAAATACATCGATACTATTGTAGGTTATTTTGCACCACGTGCTTGCTTGGCACTCGATTTGTGCAGTTTATCTAAAACAAATGAGATAAATAGTGCCGAAATTGGTCTTTCCGTTGCTCCAGTACCTGCTGTGGATGCAATTTTATTCCAAACGACAGATGAACCCATCCGCTCTATTTACATCTATGACTTAAATGGTCGATTGGTAAAAGCACACACCAATATCAACAATAATGTATTCCGTATGGAGCGCAATAGCCTTATAAATGGCCTTTATATTGCTGAATTAAAATTTGATCGCGGCTTTGCTAAACGCCGGATTGTATTTACAAAAAACTAATTTTGGTATTTCGGGTAAAAAAAACGGTCACAAGCGTAAAGTCTTGTGACCGTTTTTTTGTGTCTAAGATATTGAACAATCAATCATTCAAATCCATGCTCACCATCAGTGCCAAACTCATAAAAAACAAAGAACCAATCTTGTCTGTTTCCACAAAATCGTTCATTAGCATGAGCAGTACAATCAGGACAAAACAAAGTAATGCAGATAGTAGTACCTTTTTCCGCCAAGGCGTTTTCAACCTGTGGTAAATCCGTTGCCCTTGCGCCATCGCAAAAAAACATAGCCCGATAAATATCGCAGCCCCAATAAGTCCTTGCTCTACCGCAGTCATCAAAAAATAATTGTGCATTCCCGATCGTTCCGGGTTATCACTTACATACGTTTGAAAACTATTTACGGTGTAATCCTTGTAAAAACCATAAAAATTGCCCGGCCCAAAACCCGACAATGGCCGTTCTTTGAGCATTTGGCTGGCTGCTACCCATCGGTAAACCCTTTCCATTACCGAGATATCCTCTAACCGAGTCGTTGCCTCCAACAAATTTTCAAACCGCGTATGCGTCACCGTCCGTTCAAAATCGGGCGCAAATAACAACCAATTGTCCCGATAGGTCACAAACGATATAAACAAGGCCATCAAAATAGATGCCGCTACCAAACCCGCCTTTACGGCCTTCCAACGCACCAAAAAATAGATAAATATACTCGCCACCAATGCCCCATAAGCAGCACGGGTATAAGCAAAATTGATGCCTATCAATAGAATAACAATCCCCAACGCCAATGCCCACCATGCCATTGACCAACGTTTGTACCAATACATCGCAAACCATATAAATGGCATAAATACTGCCATAATACAAGCATACATCACGTGGTTGCGGTAAAATGGAGATAGCACAGAATTGACCGATTCAAAGGTAAATCCCTTGAAATAATGCCTAAAAATGACCGATATTACCGTAAAAACAAGGGGCAGGTAAAACCACCATACCATTTTTTTTATATCGCGCTCTTCCTGCAAAAATCGACCTGCCAAAAAATAAAAAACGATTACATACCAGCCCTTGGCCAGCATAAACTTAAAAGAAACCGTAAAATTTTGAGAAAAAACGACCGTAATCAGCATCCAGACCAAATGCAGTAATAGCACCAATGTAATAGGATGCCGCGCAAATCGGCCATCTATAGTATGGTAATTTCGAGACAACCATACTGTACCCGCCAAGGTCAACAACCACATTAATGGTTCTGAAAAAAGATCAGTAGCAAAACCGCCCGGCAACTCCACTTCCGTGGAAAGCGGGATACAGGCCAACATCAGGAAAAAAAGTACCTTAAAATCCACAATAGCCACCCAAATGGTGAGTAGCACCAACGGTAAAGCGGCAAAAACCACACTTTCCATCGCTATGGCTCCCAATAAAGACCCCAAAAGAACTACTGCAAATGCCGCCACCAACCACACCTGCGGGTGTGCCATCGGAAAACCGTATTTGGCCAGTATTTTGTTCATCGCTTTAGTCTTTAATCCTAATATCTTTATAAGTATCGGCAATCAAAGCAGCCATTACCATCAATAGAAATGCCGCAATAACAGAACCAATGACGATCAAACTCCGCATTGGCCTACTTTTCCGCAATGCCGGTTCGCCTTCTTCCAGCACGTGCATTGCCGAAATTTTAGTATTATACACCGCCTTTATCTGTGTATAGCGCTCTAAGTCATAACTCAATTGCTTACGCGCCTGAAAGTGTAAATCCTTTAGTACCAACACGGAAGCTAGTCCATCACTGAACCTACTCACCGTAAGGGCATTGGGCGTATCATCGGAGTTGTTCTTAATACCTTTGGTGAGTAATGAACGTTGCTGTTCAGCAGCACGCAAATTTGCTTTCAAATAAGCAATTGTATCGCGTGGGATATTAGGATTAGATTCCAGTATTTCGAGTTTGGCGCGCAACCCTACTGCATTGGCTTCTGCGCTAGCGCTACTTTTGGCCAATTGCTCCCCTTGTGCGGTGGGGTCATAAATACCATAAAATGCTTGTAATATCCGCAAACTATCCCCCAAACGGGTCAACTCCGTCTTTTTTCTAGTAATATTATCCTCCAACGCAGCCAACAAACGACCTTGGCTATTTGTGGTTAGCCTGCGCGCAATTTCGTCGGTTTTTTCCCGTGCGGCATTACACATCAGGGCAGCAAACTTTGGATCAGTGTCTTCAACGCTAATATCCAAAGCATCATTTTTATTCTTTTGCGCTACATACAAATCACGAAATTCTTCGCGTACTTTGTATGGCCCCTCTTTTGAAGTAGAGTCAATGCCATAGTGCTCGTACAACTTAAATGCCGATACCATATAATCCACCAATTGATTGCCATTGGCAATCTCTGCTAAACGATCCAAGTCTTGGTCTGTACCGTAATAGTCCGTTACTTCACCGGAAGTACCAAAAAGCAATTCCGGGTTAGCCAGTTTTGGGCTGGCCGGATAACAAATAGTGGTTGACTTATAATAATTGGACAAGAAAAGGGAAACAATAATACTCCCTACCAATACAGCGCCGCAAACATTGCGGATTGCTTTGCGCCACAGCCATATTGTTTTTAAAACTCCGATTAAACTATCGCGTTGTTGATCCATAAATAATGCATTCGCACGTTGTATAATGACGCGCTTGTTGTATGGCTTTGTTTAAAAAAGCCCGCAAAGGTAATATGAAAGAATGATAGATTGATGAATTGTAAAAAGAACAGGTGCTAAAACTGACAAAAGCCGACGCAATACACTGTTTCTCGGTCATTTTGTCATTTGATTTAACATTGGAACAAAATATGATAAAGGAAATACGCAAGCCAAGCTGTATCTTTGTGCCCTTTGGGTAAAGGGCTTTCAGCTATTACACACACGATTAAGATAAATAGACACACCATGCTCGGTATATTAAAAAAAATATTCGGTTCGAAACAAGACCGCGATTTAGTCAAATACAAAGACATTGTAGCGCAAATTAATAACAACTTTGCGGCGTACAATAGCATTTCTAATGACGAATTACGCCAAAAAACGCTAGAGTTTCGTGCTCGTATCGCTGAATACCTTCAGGATATTGATGCGGAAATCAACAATATCAACCAACAAGCCCTCGAAAACGAGGACATGGGCGATAAAGAACACCTCTTTAAAGAAGTGGACGAACTCCGCAAACGCCGCGATAAAGCGTTAGAAGAGGTGTTGTGGATTATTCTGCCCGAAGCTTTCGCCGTTGTGAAGGAAACTTCACGCCGTTTCTCCCAAAATGAAACGTTGACCGTTAGTGCTACTGAACATGACCGCAAATTAGCGACTAAAACGGGTAAAACCTATGTCAGTATCCAAGGCGATCAAGCTATTTGGAAAAATAATTGGCTGGCCGCTGGTGGTGAAATCACTTGGAACATGATACATTACGATGTGCAGTTGATTGGTGGAATGGTGCTGCACGATGGCAAAATTGCCGAAATGGCCACTGGTGAAGGAAAAACCCTCGTCGCTACATTACCCGCATATTTGAACGGCGTGGCTGGCGAAGGAGTACACATCGTAACGGTAAACGACTACCTTGCACGTCGTGACTCCGAGTGGGTAGGTCCAATCTACGAATTTTTGATGCTGAATGTGGATTGTATCGACAAATACCGCCCGCATTCTCAAGAGCGTATCAATGCTTATCAATGCGATATTACTTTTGGTACCAATGCTGAATTTGGTTTCGATTACCTTCGCGATAACATGGTCATCAGTACCGATGAATTGGTACAACGCAAACACCATTACGCGATTGTGGATGAGGTAGATTCTGTTTTGATCGATGATGCGCGTACGCCTTTAATTATTTCTGGCCCAATTACACGTGGTGCCGACGACCAAGAATATTTTGACCTCAATCCAACCGTAAAACGCCTTCACGAAGAGCAAGCCAAACTGGCCAGCCAATTTTTAGCAGATGCCAAAAGGCAGTTTACCGAAGGTAAAACAGGATCCGACGAAGGCGAAGCGGGCATGTCGCTCTTGCGCGCGCACCGCGGCTTGCCTAAATACCGACCATTGGTCAAATTTATGAGTGAAGAAGGCGTTAAAGTGCTTTTCCAAAAAACGGAAGGTATTTATATGCAGGAAAATAATAAGCGTATGCCGTTGGTAGATCGCGAGTTATTGTTCCATATTGAAGAAAAAAATCGCTCCGTAGAACTTACCGAAAAAGGCGTAGAGTTCCTTTCCCGCTTTAATAATGACCCAGAATTTTTTATCATGCCCGATATTTCCTCCGAATTGGTGCGTATTGATAGGGATTCGAGTTTGAATGTGAATGAAAAAACAGAAGCGAAAGAAAAATTATCTCAAGACTACGGCATAAAAAGCCGCCGTATCCACGCTATTCAACAATTACTAAAAGCATACGCCCTTTTTGAAATTGATAATGAATACTTGGTAACACCAGAAGGTGAGGTAAAAATTGTGGATGAGCAAACAGGTCGTGTCATGGAAGGCCGCCGCTATTCCGATGGCCTCCACCAAGCCATTGAAGCCAAAGAAAATGTAAAAATTGGTGAAATCACCCAAACTTATGCCACCGTAACCCTGCAAAACTATTTCAGGATGTTCCATAAGTTATCGGGTATGACCGGTACAGCCGAGACCGAGGCCAAAGAACTTTGGGATATTTACAAATTGGACGTGGTAGTAATTCCGACCAACCGTAATATTACCCGTAAGGACCAAGAGGATTTAGTATTTAAAACGGCTCGTGAAAAATACAATGCCGTAGTAGAGGAAATCAAACGCCTCCGCGATGAAGGACGTCCGGTACTCGTTGGTACTACCTCCGTAGAAATTTCTGAATTGCTTTCGCGTATCCTCAAGCAACGCGGTATCGAACACAATGTATTGAATGCCAAGCAGCACCAACGCGAGGCTGAAATAGTAGCAGAAGCAGGTTTTGCAAGTAAGGTAACCATCGCTACCAACATGGCAGGTCGTGGTACCGACATCAAACTAGGCCCTGGTGTAAAAGACGCGGGTGGCTTGGCCATTATCGGTACCGAACGCCACGATTCGCGTCGTGTGGATCGCCAGTTGCGCGGTCGTGCAGGTCGTCAAGGTGATCCAGGGTCTTCTCAGTTCTATGTATCCTTGGAAGACAATTTGATGCGCTTGTTCCAAAGCGACCGGATTGCAGGTTTGATGGACAAAATGGGCCATAAAGACGGCGATGTCATCCAACACTCGATGGTAACTAAATCTATCGAACGGGCACAGACCAAGGTAGAAGAAAATAACTTTGGAACACGTAAGCGTCTGCTCGAATACGACGACGTGATGAATATTCAGCGTGAGGCGATCTATAAAAAACGCCGCAATGCCCTATTTGGAGATCGTTTATCCGTCGATATCAACAACGCGTTTATTTCTATTACCGAAGAATTAGTAGAAGTACACCGCCAAGGTGGTGATTTTGATACCTTCCGTATGGATTCGATCCGTATGATTGGTGTAGATCCAGAAATGGAGCCAGCATGGTTCAAAAGTGCACCATTGCCTACGGTTTTGGCCACTTTCCAACAGCAGGTATTTGATATTTACGAACACAAACGCCAACATATATCGGATCGTTTATTGCCCGTTATCAAAGACGTACACGAGAAAGAAGGCCACCGCTACAAACGCATAGTAGTACCTTATGCTGAAGGTTCTTTAGGGCAATTGAATATCAGTGCCAATATGGAAGAGGCCATTGCATCCAACGGTAAAAGCATCATGCACGATGTAGAAAAAGTAGCCACGTTGGCCTTGATCGATGATGCATGGAAAGAACACCTCCGCAATGTAGATGACTTAAAAGATTCAGTTCAGGGTGCTTCTTTTGAACAAAAAGACCCGCTGGTGATCTATAAAATGGAGGCTTACAACTTGTTTGAAGCACTCATTGGTCATATCAATACCAGCGTAACCGGGTTCTTGTTGCGTGGAACGCTCACATTGGCTTCCGACGAAGAAGTCCAACGCGCTCAACAATCCGCACAAGTGGACAACGCGCGTCGTGCACAAGCAAATCGTTTGCGCGCAGCCAGCGGTGGCGCACAAGAAATGACCGAAGCGCAAAAAGCCGCACAACGCGCTGCTATGTCGGCAGGCCATAACGCTCCACAACGGCCACAGCC